>JALYGK010000105.1 GCA_030777105.1 Actinomycetota bacterium
GCCGTAGACCCCGTCGTCGGGCTCCGCTGACCCGGCGCCGCGGGTCACTCCGTCGTCGACCGGTACGGGATTCACCAGTGCGGGGTCGACTGGGGCCGGCTCGTCGAATCCCGGAACCTTCGCCACGACGTCGCCATCGTCGTCCTCCTCGCGGCTACCGACGGGTATCTTCCGTGTCCACCGGGCCTCTTGCTGCGGCGTCGCCGCGCTTCCCACCGAGACCGTGACGCCAGCACTCGGCGCCGAAGACGTGACGCCCTGAGCGACGGGCGTGGACGGAGGGGTCGCGGGAGAGTCCTGCGGAGGCTTCTTCTCGGTTCGCCCGCGATCGAACGGGTCCCGGCCGGTGAAGGTGAGGATCTCATCGGGCGAGGGGGCCGTGGCGACGGCCGCGTTCGGCTCCTGGGCGACCCGCTGATCCGCAGGAGCGGAGGACAGCGGCTCACCACCCTGGTGACGCGAATCTCCGGCCAGGAACATTCCCCCGACCGCCGCCGTGAGAATCACGGCGAAGACGATTCGGAAACGAGGTTCACGCGGCGTTGTGGCCATGGCTATTAGGCTCCTGGACTCGGGGCCGGCGCCGGTGAGGCGCCCGCAGCAGGGGTTGTTGCCGTATTCGGAGCGGGCGTGGCTCCTGGGGCCGGAGTTGCCGTTGAACCGGGTGCGCCGGTCTGGGGGTTCGCTCCCGACTCCGGCTGGTCGCTCGGGGTTCCGGGGCCCGCCGTGGTGTCCATCGTGTAGAACTCGACGTTGAGTGCGACCTGGAGGTACTGAAGTCCTCCGCCGCCCGGCGCTACCTGAATGCTCGTGACCTTGGCCGCCCGGGGCAAGTTCTCCAGCCGGTACAGGTACTGATCCACTGAGAAGAAACGCCCGGCCACCGTGACTTGTGCGGGCAGGACCGCGGCGGCGAACGGAGACGGCGCCGGCGTCTGAGGCGCGACCGTCATGAAATCCACCCCCGACTGCTCGGCGATGCCGTTCAGCAGCCGGATCAAGCCTGGGAGGTCCGCGTTCGGCGGGATGGCGGCATCCAACCGGCGGAGGCGCCGCCTGTTCTTCGGGGCCTCCTGTTCCAGTGCCCGGAGCTGATCCAGTCGCACGCGGAGCTGCGTTTCCTGCTGCCTGGCCGCCTCCACCTCGCGTTGCTTCTCGCGGACCTGCGAGGCCTTCGGCAGGATGACGAACGCGACCATCAGGATGATGAGTGCAAGGCCTGCGATGGCGGCCAGGATGGGGGCTCGGCGAGCCATCATTGTCCACCGTCCCTGGTCGCGGCGACGCTCAGGTCAACGGAGCTGCTGAAGCTGACCTGGGTGCCCTGACCCGCCCTGCTCGACGTGCTGATCCACGGGTTCAGCCATCCTTCCACCGACTCCAGGCGGGTCAACCAATCGGCCACTGTGGTATGGGCGAACGCCTGCCCCTGGAACTGGATGGTGCCGACCAGGCCTTCGCCCGCCGGCGCGCCCGCCGGCGCGCTCACAGAAGACGACGTCGATGACACCTGCATCTGTCCGGTCAGCGACGTGAGCCACATGTCACGAGGGATGACCAGCGAGATGTCGCGGAGAACCCCTGACCAGAGGATTTCTCCGCGGAGGACGCTCGCCAAAAGGCCCTCTTTCTCGGTCACAGCCTGCTTCAGCTGCTCGAAGCGTGTCAGTCCGTTGATCTCGGTTTGAAGCCGCCCGTTTGCGGCCGTCTGCTCCTCCAACTGACGGTTGGCCGCGGCGAGGCGGGCCGACTGGAGGATGAAGATCAGAATGAGGAAACCCACCACGCCGGCCACCGCCGAAGTGACCATCGTTGTATGGCGTCGGGTCCTTCGCCGTTGCTGAACTTCGAGTGGAAGAAGGTTGACCTGGGTCATCCTCGGCCTCCCGGCAGCGCCAATCCGACGGCCACGGCGAGCAAGGGCTCCGCCTCGGCCATGACCTCTTCCGGCAGGTTCAGGTCCGGCCGCACTCGATGGAACGGCCGGCCCTGGACAACGTCGGCGGGAAGCTCCTCCTCCAGCACCGGGTGGAGCGCGTCGAGCTTCGACCCGCCACCCGATATCAGAACCCTGCTGAGCCGGGCGTTCGTCTGGGTCAGGTAGAAGTCGAGCGACGAACGAACGTCCTGTGCGAACAGGGCGGCGCGGTCCGACGCCACTCGCTCAGCGTGCGCGGCCTTCTCCGGATCCTGTCCGTCGAGCCCTCGTTTGAGCCGCTCGGCCTCCTCCGTGGGAACGTCGAGCGCACGCGAGATCGCCTCCGTCACCTCGCGGCCTCCGGACTGAAGGATCCGGACGAATCGGGGGACCCCCCAGGAGTGAACGCAAATGCTCGTCACATCCGAGCCGATGTCCACAATGGCCTCGTCCTCGCCATCGAGGGCGCCGTCGCTGGAGCCGACCGAACGAACGATCGCGAAGGGAACCAGGTCCAGCCCGACCGGGCGCAGTTTGGACGCTTCGACCGCTCCGACCAGCTGGTTGATCATCGTTTTCTGGGCGGCGACCAGAAGGACACGTACCATCCGCCGCGCGTCCTGTTCGAACTCCTCGAGGACGTGGAAGTCCAGGACCGCCTCCTCGAGCGGGATGGGGACGTATTCCTGGACCTGGAACGGAAGCGACTGACGAAGCTCCTTCGGTTCCAGCCACGGCACTGCTACCTCGCGCACCACGACGCGCTGGTTCGCCACACCCAGAACGACTTCCTTGGACCGGAACTTCCCGCTCCGCCACAGGTCCTGAAGCGCCGCGACGACGGCGTCCCTGTCCTGCACCTCGCCGCCGGAGACGGCGCCGGGAGGAAGCGGGACCTGGGCCGCACGGACCAGCGTGGGCGGGTAGCCTCGGACCGAGAGCTCGGCCGCGCGAACAGCGGTTGCGCCGATGTCGAGGCCGATTCGAACGCGGGGCATCTACTCGGTCCTTTCCGCTCGGTCGGACGATCTGGTTGCGTCGTTCGTGGGGAACTCCACCTGAACAGAACGTTCGGAGAGGTACCGGTCGACCTCCGATTCCCGGATCCGGTAGTTCTTCCCGACCCGCACGGCGGCCAGCGATCCGTTCTTGATGAGCCGGTAGACGGTCATGTTCGACACGCGCATCGTCTCGGCGACGTCGGCGACGGTCAGGAGCCGGTCGGCGTACGGCCGCCTCCGCTGCATCCCCTCGTCGCTTCGGTGAAACGTTCCGTTTGCCACAGGAGCAACTTTCTCCTCGTTCTCCTCTCGTCTCCTCAGATCGCTCTTGAGGATCAGAGTTGAACTTGTTGTTTCGTGATGCCCTGTACGTATCGACTGGGCCCATGGCGACTTAAGTCGTCGCCTAGGGAATTCGGCGAGTTTTTTGGCTCCCGGAGGACGCTGGAGTAAGGAGATGGGCGATGAACTACGTCGAATTAACTACATCGAGGGTCGAAGCATGTCATCATCACGGGCAGTCAACAGTCCCGCCAACACGGGATGTGGGGGAAGGAGCCCGCATGCATTGGCGATCAGGAGTCGTCTTCGTGTTGGCCGTACTGGCCGCCGCCCTCCCTGGAGGCGGGGAGGTGTCGGCCGAGTCGGGCGTCAAATCGCTTTCGGGCGGCTGCTCACCCAATGACATCACCACGGGGGGCGGCTGGATCCCCCCGGGGGGACGCGACAAGCGGACATTCGGGTTTCAGGCGGGTCTCGGCCGCAATTCGCCCTTCCCGGGGCACCTGGTCTTCGTCAACCACCTGACGAAGGAGCGGCTGGAAGGACGGATTCTCACCTACCTTCCCGTCACCCCAACGACGCGAGAAATGACCGGTAAGGGCCGGTTGAACGGTCAGACGGCAACATTCCAGCTGCAGGTGACCGACGCAACGCAGAACGGCAGTGGCGACGAATTTCGCTTGCAGATCATCACACCTCCTCGCCCGCTCGAGGCCGGCATCCTCGGCGGCGGGAACATCGTGATCCACCCGATATGCGCCGCTGTAACGGCAGTCGGGCCGGCGAACGAGACGCAATGGCCGGCTGTCTCGGACGCTTTACGGGCTGTCCAACGGGTCCGCTAAGCAGCCCGATCTGACTATCGGAAACCGCCCTCACTTGCCATTGTGAACGTCACGCCCCACACATAGCTTCGGCGAAACGCATCCGATGCCGCGGCCCGCGCGGCGAGGGGGAAGGGGGCGCGGCATGCGCGTACGGAGATGGCGGCTGTTTGCCGCTGGTCTGATCTTTTCTGTAGTTGGTGGCTCGGCGACGGCGGTTCCTGCAGCGGCCGAGACGCGCCTCAGCTTCAGCGGGCGGAGCTTCGCGGTCAAAACAGTTGTCTCTTCGACGACGACCGTGCTCGCGGATACGGGCGAATTGCCGAGCTCTGGAGGAACTCGTGACGCATCTGCCCTTTCGGGAACCGTCGCCGACACGCTCGTCTCAACCACGCTCCATGCCAGCACGATCGGGCAGGGCGACCGTGTTCGCTCGGAGGCGTCTGCCGGCGGCATCGGGGTGACTGCCGGGCTCAACAGCGTCTCGGCAGACTTCGCCATGTCCCGAGCCATGGCCAGGAGTATGGATAAAACCCCGGGCCTCAGCGGGGTTTCCCACGTCAGCAACCTGATTGTGAACGGGGTCCCCATCCTGATTACCGGCCAGGCGAACCAGGTCGTTCCCTTGATCAACGGGCAGCTGGTCATCAACGAACAGGTGAGCTCGGTGAGCGGAAACACCGGATCCATCACGGTGAACGCGCTGCATCTGACCGTCACGGCAGGGCCCGACGTCGTGCTTGCGTCCTCTCGGGCCGGCGTGGTGGCGGACTCCGACTCGCGAAGCTGCTCTCCCAACCGCGACTTCGCCACCGGCGGTGGCTGGCTTCCTCCGGCCGGAGGAGCCAAGCGGACGTTCGGCTTCGTGGCGGGAATCGAACAGAGGGAGCCCTACGTCGGCCATCTCGTCTTCGTGAACCACCTGACGAACGAGCGCCTGGAGGGCAGGTTCCTGACGTATGAGGGCACCGGACCGACCAGAGACATGACCGGTACAGGCCAGTTCGACGGTCAGCCGGCGACATTCGAGCTCACCGTCACCGATGGTGGGGAGGGAGCATCCCAGGACCAGTTCTTCTTGCGAATCATCACCCCCACTCCGCGGGCGGAAGGACCCGTCATGGAGGGCGGCAACATCCAAGTGCACGCGATGTGCCAGTGACGGCTGATTGAAGCCGCGTTAGCGGAGCAACGAGAGGTACCAGCGGGCGATCGCCCCGCCCCACAGGGCGGAGGCGGTCG
>JALYGK010000106.1 GCA_030777105.1 Actinomycetota bacterium
CCGCACGGTCATCCTCGAGGGAGCCAGTCACTACATCCAGGACGACGCTCCGGAGGAGATCATCGCGGCGATCAAGGAGTGGTGGCCCGGAAGCTGAGCCGGCTCAGTCCTCTTCCGCGCGGGCCGACGACAGGTCCCTGATCTGATCCACGATCTCGGCGTTGGCCAGCGTGGTGACGTCGCCGAGCTCGCGGCCCTCCGCAACGTCCCTCAGGAGCCGCCGCATGATCTTGCCGGACCGGGTCTTGGGGAGATCGTCCGTGAAAATGATCCCGTGGGGGCGGGCGATCTTCCCGATGACCCCGGCGACGTGTTCGCGAAGCTCCCCAGCAACGGTCTCGTTGCCCTGCTGGCCGCCCTTCAGGGTGACGAACGCGACGATGGCCTGCCCAACCCCGGGATCCGTCTTGGCAACGACCGCGGCCTCCGCGACGCGTTCGTTGTCGACCAGGGCAGACTCGACCTCGTACGTGGAGATGCGGTGACCGGCCACGTTCATCACATCGTCGATCCGCCCCAGGAGCCAGAAGTAGCCCTCCTCGTCCTGCTTCGCGCCATCGCCGGCCAGGTACGTCTCGGGCCCATACCGGCTGAAATAGGTCTCCACGTACCGGTCCGGGTCGTTGTAGATCGTTCGAAACTGCGCGGGCCACGGACGCTTTAACACGAGGTATCCGCCCTGACCCCGCGGAACCGATTTCCCTTGCTCGTCGACGATGTCGGCATCGACGCCCGGGAACGGGTGGGTCGCCGAACCGGGCTTGAGCGTGGTGATTCCGGGAAGCGGGGTGATCAGGATCTGACCGGTCTCGGTCTGCCACCACGTGTCGACGACCGGGCACCGTTCGCCGCCGATGTACTTCCAGTACCAGACCCACGCCTCGGGGTTGATCGGTTCGCCAACCGAGCCGAGCAGCCGAAGTGACGACAGGTCGTGCTTCTCGGGATACTCCGGCCCCCATCGCATGAACGCCCGAATGGCGGTGGGTGCGGTGTAGAGGATCGTGGCCCGCCGCTTCTCCGCGATAGACCATAGGCGGTCACGGTCCGGCCAGTCGGGCGCTCCCTCGTACAGGATGCTCGTGGTGTGGTTCGCCAGCGGCCCGTACACGATGTACGAGTGTCCGGTGACCCACCCGATGTCGGCGGCGCACCAGTAGATGTCGTCCTCGTGGATGTCGAAGATGTATTTGTGGGTGGCGGCGACGCCGGTCATATAACCGCCGGTGGTGTGGACGATCCCTTTCGGCTTGCCCGTGGTCCCCGACGTATAGAGGATGTAGAGCATGTCCTCGGCGTCCATCGGTTCGGCCGGACATTCGGCACTTTGGCCCGTCACGAGCTCGTGGTACCAGACGTCCCTCCCCTCGCGGAACGAGGCGTCGGAGGCGGTTCGCTTGACCACCACGACGTGCTCGATCGATGGGCACTCGTCGAGGGCCTGATCGGCGTTGGCCTTGAGCGGCACCTCCTGCCCGCGACGGTAACCACCGTCGGCGGTGATCAGGACCTTCGCTTCGGCGTCGTTGATCCGGTCGCGAAGCGCTGAAGACGCGAATCCGCCGAAGACCACCGAATGCGCCGCGCCGATTCGCGCGCAGGCCAGCATGGCGACGGGCAATTCGGGAACCATGCCCAGGTAGATCGCCACTCGGTCGCCCTTCTTCACCCCGAGCGACTTCAGCCCGTTGGCGAACCGGCTCACCTCCTCGTACAGCTCGCGGTAGGTGACCGTCCGCTCCTCGCCGGGCTCCCCCTCCCAGTAGAAGGCGACCTTGTCCCCGCCGCCCGACTCGACGTGGCGGTCCAGGCAGTTGTACGAAGCGTTGAGCTTGCCGCCGACGAACCACTTGACCCACGGCGGCTTCCATTCCATGACCCGGCCCCACTCCTTGAACCACTGGAGCGCACGAGCCTGCTCTGCCCAGAAGCCCTCCGGGTCCCGCCCGGCCCGTTCGTAGATGCCGGGGTCGTTCCACAGCGCCTTCCTTCTGAATTCAGGCCGGGCCTCGAAAACCCGGCTCTCGGTCAGAAGCGCGTCAATCGTCGTTTCCACGTCGCTCATGGAGTCCTCCTCCGGTGGACGGGACCCTTGAATGTTATTCCGCCCCGGTGAAACGGAATCCTCCTGGAGGTCGGTTGTGACCGGAACAACCAGCGGCCAACATAACGACGAATGAAGAACGGTCTGCCCACTCCACCGCAGGTCCTGTACGAGCTCCAAACGCTGGTGGCTCAACGCCCCACCCTTGCGCTGCCTTTGGCTCGCCTTCGTGGACACGGCGTCGCATTCGGACCCGACACCGAGATCGTCATAGAAGGGTTTCCCCGCTCTGCGAATTCGTTCGCCGTGGCTGCATTCGCCCGCGCTCAAGGGCGAAAACCGCAGATCGCCCACCACGTCCACGCACCCGCCCAGGTCATCGCGGCCACCCGTGCCGGCGTACCGGCGATCGTCCTCATTCGGAATCCCGAAGATGCGGTGCTCGAGTACGTCATCAAAAAGCCGGCAATCAGGATCGGACAGGCCCTTCGCGGGTACGCGCGCTTTTACGAGCCCCTTCTGAGATTCCGATCGGCGTTCCTTCCAGGCGTGTTCGACGAGGTGACGAAGGACTTCGGGACCGTCATTCGTAGGGTGAACGAGCGGTTCGGGACGGCCTTCCGCGAGTTCGACCACACGGAGGAGAACGCCCGGGCGACGCTCGATGAAATCGACGGCTATTGGAGGGGAATCCTCGGCCCAGGAGAACGGCTCGAGATCATCGTGGGACGCCCCTCGGCGGTTCGCGACGAGATGAAAGAGCAACTTCGCCGCGACTACGCCGACGATCGCCTCGCACGCGCCCGGAACCGAGCGGACGCCGTCTACCGAAAGATCGCTGCACAGGCCCGAACCGCCGTATGAGTCGCCGCGGGCTCTACGAGCTGAAGACGATCGTGGCGAAGTACCCAGCGATCGCGCTTCCCATCGCCAGGCGTCGCCACGGCTTTCCGGTGGGGCGCGACAGCGACATCGTCATCGAGGGCTTCCCCCGATCGGGAAACACGTTCGCCTACACGGCCTTCGTCATGGCGCAGCCGAAGCCGGTCCGTGCGGCGGGACGCGTTCACGCACCGGCACAGCTCATCGCCTCAGCGCGCTGGGGCATCCCGGGGCTCGTCCTGATCCGCCACCCCGACGATGCGATTCCATCGTTCCTGATTCGTCATCCACGGACCGGCGTGCGGCAGGCCATGCGAGGGTGGCTGCGGTTCTACGAACCGCTTCGGCCATACCTCGGCAAGTTGGTCGTCGGCACGTTTGATCGCGTGACGAAGGATTTCGGGGCGGTCATTGAACAGCTCAACGACCGGTTTGGAACCGACTTCGTTCCGTTCGAGCACACAGAGGAGAACGTACGAAAGGTGTGGGAAACGATCGACCGCGACTACCGAACGCGGGTCGGCGAGGGAGCGGAGTTCGATCGAATCGTGGCGCGGCCGTCGGCGGGGCGTGAGGAGCGGCGACGGAGGGTGACCGAGCTCTACTCGGCTCCCGAGCTCGAGCGCGAACGGGCGAGGCTTCGGAGGGTGTGGGAGCGGTTCTCGGTCGGGTGAGGCTTCGAGCCCGCGCGGTGAATGCCGTCTACAGCTCGCTGACGCTGGCTGCGAAATCGCCGACGCTCGCCGTGGTGCTCGCTCGGCTCGGCCGATACGGGGATCCGTTGCGCAACGACACCGAGATCCTTATCGAAGGGTTTCCCCGATCCGGGAACTCGTTCGCGGTCGCTGCGTTCCGCCGCGCGCAACACCGTCCGGTCCACATCGCGCATCATCTCCACGCGCCCGGCCATGCGATCGCGGGTGTTCGCCGGGGCGTCCCGACATTGGTGGTGATCCGCCACCCCGGCGAAGCGGTTCCGGAATTCGCCGCGTCGAAGCCGAACCTCCCGGTGAAAGCGATCCTCCGCGGATACATCCGGTTCTACGAGCCGCTCCTACCGTATAGAAGCGGTTTCGTCACCGCGCCGTTTTCAGACGTCGTCGGCGATTTCGGGTCGGTGGTTCGCCGGGTCAACCTCCGGTTCGCCACGTCGTTCGATGCACTCGACGCCACGCCGTCGAACGTGGCCGCCGTGCATGCGGACGTCGAACGGGATTATGAGCAGCGACGACGTTCGGCGCCGGGCCTCCTCCAATCCAACGACGATCGACTCGGCGGGGACCTACACGAACGAGCCCGAACTGAATACGACCGAAGCGACCTGGCGGTCCTGCGGAGCAGGGCTCGAACGATTTACGACGATTTCGCCGGCGGGGGGTAGACGCGTTCGACCAGCCCCGAGAGATAGCCCGCCATCTTCGCGACATCGATGAAGCCCAGGAGCACTGGAACGACGGCGACGGCCTTCGCCCGGTCGATCGGATCAGGCAGGAGATGCATGGCCCGTCGAAGCCTGCGGCTCGCGTACCACAGCGCCCCGGCAGCCGTGACCGCAGACGGCCAGCGGCGTCGGGGAAGCAGGGACAGCGCGGAGATGGCAACAGCGTAGACCGAAAAGCGAATGGCATGTCGCTCCGGGTACATGCCGCCCAGCGCGTCCCCCTTTGCGTATCCGAAGTATTGGCGCCACACCCCTGCGGGATCGCTCCGCATCGGCCAGTACGCGATGGCGTCCGGGACGAGCCGCATGCGCATTCCCCCCTCGCGCCACCGGTGGTTCAGGTACATGTCCTCACCGACGTCCAGCCACTCGGGATACCCACCCGCGGCGTTGAAGGCCTCCCGGCGAAACGCCAGCGAACGTGACGACGGCATGAACCGGTCCTCGGCGATTTCGTCCGGCTCCGGGACGGTCGCGGCGGCCACGCACCCCTCGAAAAACCCGCGAACGATCGGCCGGTAGAACCCCATGGCAATGTCGGCGTCCGCGTCGATTGGCTCCACCAACCGCTCCAACCATTCGGGAGCGAGCGTGCAGTCTGCGTCGGCCACCGCGATGACGTCGTGGGTCGCCGCCGCGACGCCGATGTTCCTCCCCCGGGCGATGTTCGCTTCCGGCTCTTCGAGCAGCGTGATTCCATCGGCCTCTCGCAGCACCTCGAGCGTCCCGTCGGTCGATCCGCCATCGACCACGATCACTTCGTCAGGCTTTTTGGTCTGGCCGTGCACCGACGCGAGGAACCGTCCGACGTGCGGATATGCGTCCTTTACCGTGGAAATGAGGCTCACCTTCACAAAAACGGAGTCTATGGAAGTGTTTGCAGTCCGTTGCTTCGGCCGCGACAATTGAGCGCGAGGCCGCCCGCCAGGCGGCCTCGAAGGTGTTCGGAGCGGGATATCGTCCCGCACAGGGGAAGGAGAGGTGCATGGCGCAGAAGTACGAAGGGTTCTGCGTGAAGGACC
Source organism: Actinomycetota bacterium (assembly GCA_030777105.1). Taxonomy (GTDB): domain Bacteria; phylum Actinomycetota; class UBA4738; order UBA4738; family UBA4738; genus JALYGK01. The sequence continues at coordinate 5,390 of JALYGK010000106.1, forward strand.
GAAAGAAGGTCGAGTTCGAGGGTGAGATCACCACCCTCAAGAACGGCCGGAAAGCCGCCAAGGGCAAGTGCCCGAATTGCGGCACCACCGTGATGCGGATCCTCGGCAAGGACGCCTGACCGACCCGAGGAAAGACGAGCTCGAGGCTCTCGCGAGAAGAGGTACCGTCAGCCCCGGCTCAGCGCCGGGGTCGAATCAATTCGCTGGGCGCCCACACCATGGGCTCGACCCGGCTCTGATGCCGGTTCACCAGGTCCGCCAGCGTCGTCGATTCGAAGACGCGCCGGATGGCGAGGTGCACGTCCCCCCACAGCTCCTGAAGCCCGCAATGCGAGTCGGCGAAACACGTGTGGTCCATATCGTCCACGCAGTGCATCGGGTACAGCCGGCCCTCGATCGCGTCGATCACGTCCGAGACCCGAATCTCCGACGGGTCGCGAGCGAGACGGCAGCCACCACCTGCTCCGCGGAAGCTCTCGACCAGGCCGGCCTTGTGCAGGGTGCCGAGCTGTTGCTCGAGGAACCGAAGCGGAATGTGTTGCGCCTCAGCCAGGGTGCGCGCCGGAACGAGCGTGTCGCCGTCGTTGAGGCGGCGAAGCCCGAGCTCGACCATCGCTCGCATGGCGTACTCGGTCTTTTGCGAGATCTTCAGCATGCCTGAACTCCGCCGAGGGAAAAGGTAGCAGATCCTTGTGATTAGATGAGAGGCCCGTGCTACCAACCGTACCTGTTACGCCGCGCAACGTGGACGACTACGTTGCTGCCGCAGGGGAGCAAGCGGTGGAGAACCTTCGCCGCGCCGCCGCTCCCCTGGTCGGCGCGCGCATTCTCAACCTGAGCTCCACCGCGTTCGGCGGTGGAGTGGCCGAGCTGCTCCACACGCAGGTGGGTCTGATGAACGGGCTCGGGATCGAGGCAACGTGGCAGGTCATTCACGGGTCCGACGAGTTCTTCGCCATTACCAAGATGGCGCACAACGCCCTTCAGGGCGCCGAGGTGCCGTGGACGCGCGACATGCAGAACACCTACCTGGAGCGCTGCGCATTGAACGCTGCGGAGATGGCCACGGACTTCGACTTCGTCATCGCCCACGACCCGCAACCTGCCGGCATTCTCACCATTCTCGAGGACCAGGGAAAGCGGTCCGGAACCTGGATCTGGCGATGTCACATCGATCTTTCGGCGCCTTATACGCCGGTGTGGACTTTCTTCGCCGAGCACGTCCTGCCGTTCGACGTCGTCATCCTCAGCTCGCCAGACTTCGTGCAACCAGGGCTTGAAACCCAACGGCAGTCGATCATTCCGCCCTCCATCGACCCGTTGTCGCTCAAGAACACCTGGGTGGGCGAAGACACGATCTTCGATGTGCTCACGCGGTATGGAGTCGACCGAAGCCGTCCGATCCTGACTCAGGTCTCTCGATTCGACCCATGGAAGGACCCCATTGGCGTGATCGATGGCTATCGCGCGGCGAAGAAGGAGTTCCCCGGCCTTCAGCTCGTCCTGGTGGGCTCCATGGCACACGACGACCCGGAAGGCTGGCACTACATCGAGGTCACCGATTCCCACCGGCAAGGGGACCCGGACATCTTCCTGCTGACCAACCTCCAGGAAGTCGGGAACCTCGAGGTCAACGCGTTCCAACGCGCATCGACCATCGTCATCCAGAAGTCGCTCCGGGAGGGCTTCGGACTGGTGGTCTCCGAAGGCATGTGGAAGGAAAAAGCCGTGATCGGAGGGAACGTCGGCGGGATCCGCCTCCAGATCGAAGACGGCGTGAGCGGGTTCCTCGTCGACTCGGTTGAAGAATGCGCGGCGCGAGTGGTGGAGCTAGTGGGCGACTACGAGCGCCGCGAAAAGATGGGCAAGGTCGCCCGGCAAACCGTTCGAGACCGATTCCTCTGCATTCGGGAAGTCGATGACCACGTCCGGATGCTTGCATCCCTGTAGGGGCTATGGCTTCGATTGATCGGCCGTCAAGCGAGAGCTCCTCCGCGCGGTCGAGACAGATCGTCGTCGCGTCGAATCGAGGTCCCGTGTCCTTTGTTCGCGACGAGCAGGGTGAGATCGTCCCGAAGCGGGGAGTCGGCGGGCTGGTCACCGCAGTCGGCGGCGCCCTCCAGGAATGGGGAGGGCGGTGGATCGCCAGCGCGATGTCGCCGGAAGACCAAGAGCGGGCCAAGGCTGGCCTGATCGAGGTGGCCGAGCAGGACACGAAGTACGAGCTTCGCTACCTGGCGTTCGAGGACGACGTGTACGACGCCTACTACAACGGCGTTTCGAATCGAATCCTGTGGTTCGTCCATCACTACCTGTGGGACATTCCGCGCCAGCCCAAGTTCGACGCGGAGACCTACCGGCTGTGGTCGGCGTATCGCGACGTGAACCACACGTTCGCCAAAGCGCTCCACGAGGAGGGATCGGCACTCCCAGAACGTCCCGCCTATCTCGTGCAGGACTATCACCTCTCCCTGGTTCCGTCGTTCCTTCGAGATCTCGACAGCGAGGCGGCGATTTCGTACTTCTCCCACATCCCGTTCGCCGGCCCGGGGTACCTGCGAACCCTTCCGCCGGCCATTCGGGAGGAGATAATCGGGGGGATCCTCGGAGCGGACATCGTCGGCTTCCACGCTTCCACGTGGGCAGAAAACTTCCTCCTCGGGTGCCGCCATCTCCGTGGGGCCGAGGTCGACCTGGTGAGCCGGACCGTCCGGTGGAGAGACCGAACCGTGCATGTTCGCTCTTATCCCATCGCGGTGGATGTGGAGGCCCTGGAGGCCGACGCCCAAGGCGATGAGGTCGAACGGGCTCGAGCGCAGATCAAGGAATGGGTCGGCAACCGAAAGATGATCTTGCGGGTCGACCGTGCGGATCTCTCGAAGAACATCCTTCGGGGATTCCTGGCGTATGAGGACTTCCTGGCGGCCAACCCGAAATGGCGGGACAACGTGGTCTTCGTCGCCCAGCTGACGCCGTCACGGGAAGACGTCCCCGAGTACCAGGCCTACATGGAGGACTGCCTTGAGACCGCGGACCGCATCAACCGGGAACTCGGCAAGGGTGACTGGGAGCCGATCCGAACGGTCGTGGAAGACAACTTCCCTCTCACGGTCGCTGGATATCAGCTGTACGACGTTCTGCTGGTCAACGCGGTATTCGACGGCTTGAACCTGGTGGCCAAGGAGGGACCGGTTCTCAATGAAACAGACGGCGTCCTCATCCTCTCTCAGAACGCCGGTGCGTTTGCCGAAATCGGCGAGCACGCCATCGGTATCCATCCGTTCGACCTTCAGGCGACGGCCAAGGCGCTCGCGACCGCTCTGGAGATGGACGAGGCAGAGCGAAAGCGAAGGGCAGCGGAGCTTCGCCGAACGGTGTTGGCTAACCGCCCCCAGGACTGGGTCCGCCGGCAGTTGGCCGACCTGGAGAGTGCGACCGCTTCGTCCGCCTCCTGAAACGGCCGATCAGGGGTTGAAGTCCTTCCCCAGAACGACGGTGATGTCGACGTCTTCCTGAAACCGATCGGTGGCCTGCTCAATCCCGGCGTCCGGGAACTGCTTGTCGCGGAGGAAGTCCGCGTTGATCCGGTGGCCGGGCCGGTAGTAGAGCGTCGTGTTTTCCACGGACCCCGCACTCCCGGGCGGCTCGAGGGTGTACCCCGCCTCCTCCAGGCGCGTGGAAACCATCGTGGCGAGACCATCGGTGGGGGTTCCGTTCAGGACCATCACCACGACGCCCGCGACCTTGGGCTTCGGCTTGGGCTTGGCCGTTTTCGTCGGCGAAGGCGAAGGGGAAGGCGACGGGCTGGGCGACGGACTCGGAGTCGGGGATGCGCGGGGCGGCGCAGGACTGGTTGTGGCCCGCGGTTCGTCGGCCACTTGGGTGGTGGTCGGGAACGCCTCTCGGAGGACGACCACCCCGAGGGCCAGAGCGGCGATCACGATGAGGACCCGAAGCGTCGACGTGCTCACCAGCGGTTCTCCGGTTCCTTACTCAAGGGCATGCAAGAAAGATAGAGGAGGTCACGCATCAACGCCGAGTCGCTTGACGAATCGCTTCCGGCGACGCGTGTCTCGAAGTCTCCGCAGGCGCCTGACCAGCATCGGGTCGTATTGCAAGGCCTCCGGGCGGTCGATCACTCGATTCAATAGGTGGTAGTAGCGGGCGGCCGACATGTGGAAGCGCTGTCGAACGGCGACCTCCTTTGGCACCGAAAGGCGCCACCACTCCCGCTCGAAGTCGAGAATGTCGTGCCAGGGCTCCTCGGTGACCTGGTGCTCATCCATGTCCTCTTATCCGCGTTCCCACCAAGCGCGATTCAACCGGACCCTACACGACGGCGACGACCAATACCCGGAAGCCCGGGGGACGTTACGGAAAGAGCCCTCGGGTCCGGTGCGCTTCCGCGACCCGGCCCACGCCGAGGATGGTTGCGGCGGTCCGCATCGGCACCTTGTACTCCTCCGCGACGGTGAGGACATCCACGTAGGACCGTTCCATGATCATGCGAAGGCGCTCGTTCACCTCGTCCTCGCTCCAGTAGTACGCCTGGATGTCCTGGACCCATTCGAAGTAGGACACGGTCACGCCCCCCGCGTTTGCCAGGATGTCCGGTACCACGGTCACTCCCCGCTCGCTCAGGATCTCGTCGGCCTCCGGCGTGGTGGGACCGTTCGCGCCTTCTACGATGACGCTCGCTCGAATTCGGTCCGCGTTTCGCTCCGTGATCTGGCCTTCGATGGCGGCGGGAATCAGCACGTCGCAGTCGAGCTCGAGGAGCTGCTCGTTCGTGATGCTTTCGCCCCCCTCGAAGCCAATAAGCGAACCGGTGCGCTCCTTGTGCGCTCGGAGCCCATGAGGGGACAGGCCGTTCGGGTTCGCGACGCCGCCTTCGACCTCAGAGACTCCGACGATCTTGCATCCTTGCTGGTGAAGGAGCTGGACGGTGCCGCCGCCGACCTTCCCAAACCCCTGCACCACCACGCGGGTGTCCTCCACCGACATGGCGAGGTGCTTCAGCGTCGCCACCGTGATGTACGACACGCCACGGGCGGTGGCCTGCGTGCGTCCCGCCGAACCGCCGATCGAAAGGGGCTTTCCGGTAACCACACCGGGAACCGAGAACCCCTCCCGGGTCGAGTACGTATCCATGATCCAGGCCATCACTTGTTCGCTCGTGCCGAGGTCCGGAGCCGGAATGTCCTTCTCGGGGCCCAGGAACGGGAGGATCTCGTAGGCGTAACGCCGGCTCAGTCGTTCGAGTTCACCATGTGAGAGGGATCCAGGATTGACGACGACGCCCCCTTTCGCCCCACCGAAGGGGATGCCGACCACGGCGCACTTCCATGTCATCCACATCGCCAGCGCCTTCACTTCGTCGAGCGTGACCGCCGGGTGGTACCGGAGTCCTCCTTTCGAAGGGCCCCGCGAAGTGTTGTGGTGAACCCGGTAGCCGGTGAAGACGTGGATCGAACCGTCGTCCATGCGGACCGGAATCGAAACCGTGAGCGCGCGACGAGGCTGGCGAAGAACCTCATGCACGGCGGGATCCAGGTTCATGGTCCGTGCGGCGTTGTCGAGCTGCCGCAGGGCGCTGTCCCAAGCGGTGGCGACCTGTTCGCGTTCTTCGGTCATGCCCGCGTCCTCACGTGAGCTGTACCCGCGCGCCGGCCATGCAACCTCGACGAAACGTGCACGAAATTGTATCGGCGCTCCGGAGCCGAGGACGAGGCCCTCGCCCGGTTTTGTGAGATACCGGCGGTATCATTGCGTTTCCGTGCCGGAGGTCTGATGGATCAACCACCCCGCAGCCGGGTGCCTCTTTTCGTGGCCACTGTCGTTGGCATCGTTCTGATCCTGGTCGTCCGGTCGCTGCTCAATGACGGCGGCAGTGGCGACAACAACTCGCGGACGGTTGGACCCGACAATGGGAACACGGGGTCGTGCGTTCGCATTGTTATCGCGGCATCCTCTGAGAAGGCGGCGCTGCTCAAGCAGATGGCGGCCGAGTACGAGCGGCGCGGCGCAACGGTCGATGGCCGGTGCGTGCGTGTTTCGGTCGAATCCAAGGCCTCGGGTGGAGCGGCTGAAGCGCTGGCCCGAGGGTGGAACGAGACCGTGGACGGTCCTCGCCCGGACGTGTGGTCGCCCGCCGCATCCTCGTGGGTGGTGATCCTCCGCCAGCGTCTCGCCGAGCAAGACGCTCCCAACATCGTCCCGGAGGACCTCCCCCGTATCGCCACCACACCGCTGGTCATCGCCATGCCTCGTCCGATGGCGCAAGCGATGGGGTGGCCGAACCGGCAGCTCGGGTGGGCCGACATCCTTTCGCTGGCGCAAGACCCGGCGGGCTGGGGCAAGTTCGGCCATCCTGAATGGGGCCGGTTCCGGCTGGGGAAGACGAACCCCAACTTCTCGACGTCGGGACTGCACGCCACGATCGCATCGTTCTTCGCCGCCACGGGCCGGTCGAGCGATCTCACGGAAGCCGACACCCGCGATCCCAAAGTGGTCGCCTTCGTGAAGGGCGTCGAGTCGTCGGTGGTGCATTACGGCGACATCACGCTGACATTCCTCGAGAACCTCCAGAAGGCGGACGACCGCGGGCAGGGCCTCTCCTACATCTCGGCGGTGACGGTCGAGGAGAAGTCCGTGTGGGACTACAACATGGGGAACCCCTCCGGCGATCCCAGCACTCTCGGGTCCCATCCTCGGCCCCGAACTCCGCTTGCGGCCGTGTATCCGAAGGAGGGAACCCTTCTCTCCGACAACCCCTTCGTGGTGCTCAATGCGGCGTGGGTCGACCAAGCGAAGAAACGGGCAGCGCAGGGATTTCTTCGGTTTCTCCAGCAGCCGCCGCAACAGCAGCGGTTCCAGCAGGCCGCGTTTCGAGACTTTCGAGGCCGGCCCGGCCGGCACATTCACGTCGGCAACGGGCTCCTCCCGAATCAGCCGAGCACCGTGCTGTCGCCACCGCCGCCACGGGTCCTGGACCGGGTCGAGCGGTCGTGGGACAGGCTCCGAAAGCGGGCGCGCGTCTTGCTTGTGATCGACGTCTCGGGGTCGATGGGCGATCTGGCCGCTGAGTCGGGTGAATCGAAGCTCGACCTCGCCAAACGAGCCGCCATCCGTTCGCTGACGCAGTTTGCGCCGGACGACGGCCTCGGCCTCTGGATCTTCTCTTCCGAGTTCCCGCCCAACGGACAGCCGTACCTCGAGCTCGTTCCGATCTCGTCGGTGCGGGAGCGCCTCGATGAGCTCCGGACCCGAATCTCGAGCCTTACGCCACAAGGGGGCACCGCGCTGTACGCAACGACGCGCGCGGCGACTCGGTACCTTCGCTCCTCCTTCGACCCCGAACGCATCAACGCGGTCGTCCTCCTCACCGATGGGAAGAACGAGTACCCACCCGACAACAACCTGGAGAGCCTCGTGCGGGAGCTTTCGTCGGAGGGGGAAGAAGTGGCGGTTCGGGTGTTTCCAATCGCCTACGGGGGAGACGCCGACCTGCCGACGCTTCGGCGAATCGCCGAGGCTTCCCGAGCAGCGGCGTACGATGCCGCCGACCCGGCGTCCATCGACAAGGTGTTCACCGCCGTCGTTTCGAACTTCTGAGGACATGGCGCTCGGCGACGAGATTCGCGACCCCTGGGGGTTTCTGCTCGCAGGGCTAGCGGCCGGCCTGGGGTGGGCCGTCGGGCTCCCCGTGGCGGCGGCGGCCGGTATCGGCGCGGCGGTGTTTGGGGTGAAGGTCTTCACCGGCGGAATGGTGAACCGAGAGGATCGCGCCGGAGGACGCCAACTCCGTATTCGATCCGGTTCCCCCGAGGAACGATGGAACCGCCGCGCGGAACAGGCCGTACGGTCGTTCCGACGGCTGGGTGATTCGGTCCGAGCCGGTCCGGTCGCCGAGCGGGCGCAAGACATCGGGAAGCAGGCCGAGGGCATGCTCGCGGCGGTGCGCCGACTGGCGGGACAGGCGTCGGCCGTCCGGGAGGCGCTTCGGCGAATCGACATCGTGCGGTTGATTCGAGAGGAAGACCGCTTGACGTACGAGCTCGACCGCGCGGAGAGCGAGGAGGTCCGGGGCGAGATCTCGCGTTCGCTCGAGTCGGTCCGGGCTCAACATTCGGTCTACGCCCGGCTGGAGGACGCAGCGATGCGGCTCCAGGCCCGGATTGAGTCGGTGGTCATCGGCCTGGAGGGTCTGGTCGCGCGACTCGTCGAGATCCTCGCTCTGGTCGAGGCGCAATCTCCGGTGGAAGGCGCGCAGCAGGTGGACGAGCTCTCTGAGGAGCTCGAGGGTCTTCGTGCCGGGCTGGTCGAGACGGAGGATCTCAGCCGGCGCGTTTTGAGCGCGTTCCAAGACCGGGGTACCCTCCCCGCGGGCACCGGAGAGGGGGGACGCCGGCGCTCCAAGTCCCGAACGATCCGCGTCAGGGAACGCGGTCGTCGCGACGTCGAAGCATCGTGATCGACCGGCAACGGTGGTCAACGTCACAGACGGAGAGGAGTGGTTGAAGTGATGAGAGTCCTGCGCCGCGCATGGCGCTATCTGGTGGCCGCGCTTTCGGGGAAGCTGGATGAGGTGGCGGACCCGAAGGTCCAGATCGAGCAGGCCATCGAAGAAGCGAAGCGCCAGCACGAGCTTGTCAGCCAGCAAGCGGCAGCGGTTCTCGGCAACCGAAGACAGCTCGAGATGAAGCTTGCCCGTTCCATGGAGGACGTGGAGAAGCTCCGCGCGTCGGCGCGTCAGGCACTGGTCCTGGCCGAGCAGTCTCGCGGAGCCGGCGATCAAGGCAGGGCCGCGTCGTACGAGGAAACCGCTCAGGCGTTCGCCACGAAGCTCGTGGCGGCGGAAGCGTCGATGCACGACCTGAAAGGGCTCCACGACCAGGCACTTCAGGCGGCCGATCAGGCCAGGAAAGCCGTCGAGCAAAACGCGTTCCTCCTTCAGAAGCGGTTGGCGGAACGGTCGCGGCTCCTGTCACAGCTCGAGCAGACGAAGATGCAGGAGCGGATGAACCAGGCGCTTCAGTCCGTCAGCGAGCTGTCGGTGCCGGGCGACGTCCCGACGCTCAGCGAGGTCCGGGACAAGATCGAGGAGCGCTACGCCCGCGCGCTGGGGCGATCGGAGCTCGCCACCGAGACGGTGGAGGCGAGGATGATCGAGGTGGAGAAGGCCGCGCTCGACGCCCAGGGAGCCGAGCGACTGGACGAGATCCGAAAGAGTCTGGCAATGGAGAGCGGTGCGAAGGCCCAGGCCCCGCTTCCCGCCGAACAGGAATCGGGGTCGGCCTGAACCCTAGACCTGGCTAAACGACCGCCGCGTCCACCACAGGATCCAGCTTCGGCCGGAGATCGACCCCTCGGACCACCCCTTGGGCGCGCTTTCTCCGTTGGGGTTGACCACGGGCCGAACCGTTCCGTCGCTGAGGATCTCAGCGACGACATCGGTGGCGCGAGATGCGTCCGGTTCCTGTGCCGGGACCGAGCGCAGAGCCCGCGGTGACCGCTCGTCTTGCTCCCGAAGCAGGGAGCTGGCTGCGCTTTGAGCCATTGGAGTACCCCCTTCCTGACCAGCACTTCTCTTCTGTGACTGACCGTCGGTCAGTATACTGACCAGGCGTCAGTGCGTCAAGCGCTGGTCGAGGAAAGCAGACGAATGAGGCGCAACCCTCAGGGCGACAGGACCTTGCGGACCAACTCTTTCCCGGCCGCCACCAGACGGTCCCGATCGATGGTCTCACCGTTCAAGATCGCCTCGAGGACGGCGCCCTCGAGCGCGTGGTGGAGGAAGGACGCCGTGAAGACCGGGTCGGTGACCTTGAACGCGCCGGACTCCATACCGGCCTGGATCCCCAGGGCCATCATCTCCGTGAGCTTGCGTTCGCAGTCGGCGAAGATCTCCTGGGTCTGCTGGGTGAGACCTTCTCGGGTGAAGACATAGAGGACATCCCGGTGTTCCAGGTCGAAGTCGATCCACCCCTCGATGAGGGCATCGGCCAGCTCCCACCAGTCGTCCCGCCCCACCCGCTCCAGGTAGCTCCTGGCGTGGTCCATCACCTCGGAGACGAACCGCTCACGAAGCGCCGCGAGAAGGTGCTCCTTCGAGGTGAAATACAGGTAGAAGGTGCCCTTCGCCACACCGGCGGCGTCGGCCACGTCCGCGATGGTCGCGCCGGCAATCCCCTTCTCGGCGAAGACTTTGACTGCCGCATTGAGCAGCTCGTCGCGCCGATGCTCGGGGCTCTTGACGACCCTTTTCCGCTTTACGAGAACCATGACTGACTACTGGTCAGTATACCTACAGTACGCGCACCCACGCGAAGTCGGACGGAGGCGTGCGCGAGCCGCTACGGCGCGGAGTACGAGATGCTCAGCACGTCGCCGCTCGTGACGAACCCGCTCGAGGTTCGTGTGCACCGGACGCGGACCCGAAGGTCTCCCTCTCCGGAGGATCCGCTCACATAGTCGGCCAGGGTGCCCGTGAGCGCCTTCTGGACCTCGACCTCAGACTTCCCCACGCTCCTGGAGTCGAGCTTGACCCACCGGCCGTTCGACCAGTTGTAGATCTGTACAACCTGCGAGCAACTGCGAGAGTTCTTGCCCTTGTATGTGACGGTCAAGCTCTGGAGGCTGTTCGAGACCCCGCTGAACGTCCCGTACCAGATTGACCTGCGGGTCCCCGATGACGTCGAGGTCACCTGGAAGTAGACGTTGTCGTCTGCTTCCAGGTTGGCGTATGAGGTCCCGCCCCTGATCGAGCCCCGCTGGACGGTCGCGTCCGACGGCGCCTTCACTACGGTCGCAAGGGTCCGGAACGTCCACGTCACGCCGCCGGCCAGGGGATTCCCGGCGGCATCGGTCGCCGCGGAGCTGACCGTCGCGACGTATGCGCTTCCGCCGGCCAGCGATGACGAGGGGGCGAACGTCATGGAGTTCCCGCTCCAGAGGGTGAACGAGCCCCGGACCTCGGTCCCGTCGGTCTCGTTCACCAGCGAGAACGCCGCTTCCGCCGTGTCCTTGTCCATCGGTTCGTCGAACGTCACGCTGACTCGAGAGCCGGACGGGACCCCCGTCGCCCCATCGGGAGGCGATACCGTGCTGACTGACGGAGGCGTGGTGTCAGGAGCCGACATCGCCGAAGCGAGGCCAGCCCACGTCAGGTACCCGTAGTAACGCCCCGGGACGGGCCTGGTCGGGTCGCCCGCGAACCCGTATCCAGGAGAAGATGCTGCCTGAGACTCGGCCATCGAGCGCATCTTTGCGACGATTTGCGGGGGGGATAGTCCGGCACACGGTCCCGGCATGCCGCCCTCCACGAGACAGAGCGCGACCGCACCGGCGACGTGCGGTGTGGCCATGCTGGTTCCGGACATGAGCTTGTAGCCGCCGCCCGGATACGTCGAACGGATGCAGACGCCTGGTCCGGCGATGGTGTGCGCCGCGCCGGCGGTCGTCGCGGCGTAGTTCGAGAAGCTCGCATACCGGTCGTCCGACTCTTTCGTAGCACACGACGGAGAACCTCCCTTCGCCCCGGAGAGGCCATCGCTGTCGGAGACCGCCGTGACGGTCAGGACCTCCGGATACGCGGCAGGCGTGTCGGGGCGGGTCGGGTAGTCGAAGTCGTATCCATCGTTCCCCGCCGCCACCACGAACACGACGCCGCCGGCGGTCGAGGAGCACACCGCCCGGTGAAGAGCATCCGTCGTGGTCGAACAGCTCTTGATCGCTGAGCCGGGCCCACCAAGGCTCATGTTCGCGACGGCAACGTCGTTCGAGGGCTCGCCGTCGGTCCTGGTCCCCGTGACCCAGTCGATCCCGCACATAACGCTGGACCAGCTCCCGCTTCCGGTTGCGTCGAGGACCTTGACGGCATACAGCCTGGTACCCGGCGCCACGCCGACCACTCCGGAACCGTCGTTCTTCGCCGCGATCGTCCCGGCCACGTGGGTCCCGTGGCCGTTGTCGTCGTCCGGCGATGCGCTCGAATTGATGCAGTTGGTACCGGGAACCACGTTGAGGTCGGGGTGGTCCAGATCGATGCCCGTGTCCAGGACCGCCACGTGAGCGCTGCTCGCGTCTCTGGTCGTCGTGGACGTTGCGGCCTCCATTCGCCGAACTCCTGTAGGAGCAAGGTCACCTGTCGCGATGGGGGCAGGAGCGACCGCCTTGACGGGGCGGTCCTCCACGATGAACGCGACGTCGGGATCGCTTTGAAGCTTCTCCAGCTGGCGCTGGGAGAGCTTGGCCGAGAAGCCCTTCACAGCATTCCGGAAGCGATGCGCGGCACGAAATCCCGCCACCGCTTGTAGACGATCCGTCTTCCCCTTCGGATCGCGAACGGTATTCCGAAAGATCACGATGTAGCGCTGGGCGATGGTGCCGCTTTGCCCCGCGCCACCACCTACCCTCATGCCCGAAGAGATGTTAGAGAGGCCGGAAACGCGCTCTTGGTTGTCACGACCGGGAAGCGATGCCGTCCCGACCGCAATCGCCACTGCCGCGGCGACGCCGAGTATTCGACGCATCAACTTGGTTTCAACTCGCGGTCTTCGCATGGACTCTTTTCTGCGTCGGGCACGTCCCGTTGTGGGCTCCATTGCAGGGATGGGCGGATCCCTCTGTCAGGGGTTGACTGACCTTCGACCAGCGTACTAGCTCCTGGATCGGAGATTTCCAAATATGGAACGTGGAAACCCGCTCAAGGTTATGGAACTGCAAAGAATCGGCCTTCGGGCCACTCTTCAAGTTTTCGGCACACTGGGCTTCCGTCTGGAGCTGGCGGTGGGATTCGAACCCACGACCTAGCGATTACAAGTCGCTTGCGCTACCGGACTGCGCCACGCCAGCTGATGAGCATCGTAACAGCGTCATTTCCGGCCATTGCCGGATGTCATTTCGGCCTTATGGCGTACCCGAACAGACCAACGGCCAGCGCCGCCGCGGCGTTGAGTGACGCGGTTCGTCCAGCCATCGGGATCGAAACGAGGACATCACATGACTCTCGGACGAGCCGGGACAGCCCCACGTCCTCCGAACCGAGCACCAGCGCGAGTGGGCGGGTGGGCGGTTCGGCGTCGTGAATGGTGGTCGTGGCGTCCTGGTCGAGGCCGATCACGAAGAATCCGCGGTCCTTCAGGTGGTCAATCGTTCGCGAGAGGTTGGCCACCCTTGCCACCGGGAGGTGGAACAGGGCTCCGGCGGACGCCCTGATCGCGGCCGGCGTCAATGGCGCCGACCGACGCTTTCGCACGATCAGCATCTCCGCCGCCGCCGCCTCCGCGGCTCGCGCTGAGGCCCCGAAGTTCTGAGGGTCGGTGATTCCGTCGAGCATCACGATGACCGCATCAGGACCAAACGAAGCCCCATGTAGGTCGCGCTCCCCGAGCTCGGTCACCGGACTGATGACGGCGGCCACCCCCTGGTGATCGGCGACACCGAGCTCGTGAAGGGATTCCTCATCCGTCTGCTCGACGGCCAGACCGGACGTCCGCGCTTCCTCCAGAAGTTCTCGCATCCCTTCGGTCGAGTGGACCGCGGCCACGAACAGAAGTCGACGGGCCCTGCCGCTTCGGATGGCTTCCAGGACCGGGCGGCGGCCACCAATGATCGTCTCGTCCCGCCCTGCCGGCGACACCGTCCGACGCAGGTTCGAGCCGACGGCTCCGTGCCGGCGCTCCGTCACCGTGACGGCGTCACGGCGGCAACCGCCAGACAGCCGGCGCCGGCGCCGGAGAGACCAAGGCCTTCCGGTCGGGTGGCCTTCACAGACACTCGGCTCTCATCGAGTTCGAGCACCGACGCGACGTTCTGTCTTATCTCCTCGCGTCGCGGCGCAAGCGCGGGGCGATCGCCGATGAACGTGAGGTCGCAGGAAGCGGGTCTCAGTTCCCGGTCCCTGAGCATGGCGACCACCCGTGCCAGAAGATCCAGCCCGCGAATCCCCTCGTACGCGGCCTCGGTGTCGGGAAAGTGCTGACCGATATCGCCGAGCGCAGCGGCGCCGAGGAGCGCATCGGAGACGGCATGGCAGATGACATCGCCATCGGAATGGCCGAGCAGACCTGGCTCACCCTCAAAGTGCACCCCACCCAGGTACAGCGGACGCCCCAAAGCATGCGAATGCGTATCGAGGCCAACCCCGACGCGAAGATCCCTCACGGCGTTGGAGAAGTACTGGCGCCGGACGGTCCGGGCCGAAGGGCGACGGGTCGCAGCTGCACTCTTGCTACAGCACGACCGAGGTCCTCGCTGGTCGTGATCTTGAAGTTGGCCAGCTCCCCTTCAACGGTGGCCACCGGCAAACCAGCCCGTTCGAGGAGCACCGCGTCGTCAGTCGTATCGTTCGGGCGTCCGTTGTGCGCAGACTGAAGGGCATGCGCCCGAAACGCTTGCGGCGTCTGAGCCAGGCCGATCGTTTCGCGCGGAATCGTCTCCAGGACGCGGGATCCTTCTATTCGTTTCACGGTGTCCGGGCTTGCGATCACCGGGACGACTCCGTCCGCGTCCTGAAGAGCGGCGACCACGCGCTTGAAGAGATCGGGCGATGGAAATGGCCTCGCGGCGTCGTGACACACCACGACATCGGTGTTCGCCGGCATCGCGGCTAGACCCAGTCCGACCGACTCGCTCCTCGACGCTCCACCTTCGACCACGTCGTAGACCAGATTGGACGCGACCGCATTCGCGAGCTCGCGCGCCGACGGCATGAGCGACCCTGGAGCGACGACAATCACGTCATCGATGACGCCAGACCGCTTCATCGCCTCGAGCGAGAACAACAACATCGGTCTCCCGGAAATGGAGACGAACGCCTTCGGTCGGCCTTGACCGAGCCGGGTTCCAAGTCCGGCCGCAAGGAGCAGGGCCGTGGTGGTCATCGAAATGTCCCGGAGGAGTGCTCCGAGGGCCGGGTACTCATAAAGCGAAGCGTACCGAGTTCAGGAACGCAGGACGGAGCCGCTGGCCGTTTGCTGGTCGACCGCGAGGTCTTGATCCTTGCTCTCCGGCTCTGCGAGCCGCGCGAAGACCATTCGCCCGGCTGAAGTCTGGAGCGCATTGGTCACGGCCACGAGAACGGTTTGGCCCAAGAGATGGTCCGCGCCTTCGACCACGACCATGGTGCCATCATCCAGGTAGCCGACGGCCTGTCCCGCTTCGCGCCCGTGCCGGGTCAGCCGTAGAGGAACTCGCTCCCCGGGCATCACGTGCGGACGGAGGGCGTCCGCCAGGGCAGCGATGGACCGAACCGGTACCTCGAGGGCGGCAGCGACCTTCGCCAGGTTCGCGTCGTTCGTGATCAACGCTCCTCCCCGAGCCTTCGCAATGCGTACCAGCTGGACGTCGACCGGCTCGCCGCCCTTTCGCTCCTCGTCGACCAGCGTCAGCTCGACGGAGGGGTCACGAGTGAGTTGGACCAGCAGGTCGAGCGCCCGGCGCCCTCGCGATCGCCGCCCGGGATCCGCAGAGTCGGCGACGACCTGCAGTTCCTCCACGACACTGCTGGGCACGAGCAGGGTGCCCGGGAAGAAGCCCATCTCGACGAGCGCCATAACGCGGCCGTCGAGCAGCGCGCTCGAGTCCAGCACGCTCACGTCTCCGGGCCGGGCACCCGCCGCTTTCGGCTTCACGCCGAACAGCGACAGCAGCTCCTCCGCTTTCGCCTTGCCGATCCGATACCCGACATAGCCCACGGTCACGTAGAAGAACGCCACGGTGGAGTACGCGGCGACAGCCGGAAGACGAAACAGCGGGACCGAAACGAGCGCCGCCACGATCAAGCCAAGAAGAAGTCCGATGGTCCCTGCAAGAACCTCCGGCGCCGGCACCCGACGGAGCTGGCGCTCCACGTCGGAGACAGCCGAAGCAGTGCGCCGCCCGAGCATTCCGCCCAGGACGAACCCGATTCCGGATCCAACGATGATCCCGAGCAATAGGCCAGCCGACGTGCTCGGTCCGGTGCTTTCCGCGACGTACCAACCGGCCACGGCGAAGAGGCAGACCATGATGAGACGCACGAACTCGACCAGCAGGTCGCCACGGACCACCGGCTTCACGGGGAGTTCATCGTTGCCGTTGGGCGTCTCGTGGTTGCTCATGGCGGTCCTCGGAACGAGCCGGTTTTCCGGGCAGCCCAAAGCCTCCTCTACCTGGTACTTCGGACGGGCCGGACCGATGCTTGAGACTCGAGCGCCGTGCTTACCGCGGTCGGGAGGAGTAGCTAGCGGGCTTCCTCCAGCACCTTGTCCAACATGGCCTCGGCCTTTTCTTCGGTCGAGTTGAAGGCGAAGGTGAGCTCGGAGATGAGGATCTGACGCGCCTTGGCCAGCATGTGCTTTTCGCCGGCGGAGAGGCCCTTGTCTTTCTCCCGGACCGACAGGTTCCTGACCACTTCCGCGACCTGGAAGATGTCCCCGGAGCTCAGCTTGGCGAGGTTCGTCTTGTACCGGCGGCTCCAGTTGGTGGCGGTCGCCTCCTCTTCCTCTTTCAGGAGGTCGAACACCTTCTTGATGTCCCTCTTGGAAACGACCTCCCGGAGGCCGACTTCTTCGGTGCTGTCGATCGGGACCATGAGGGTGAGGTCTCCATGCGCCAGGCGGAGCTTGAAGTAGGTCTTGCGGGATCCAAAAATCTCTCGTTCTACGAGGTCCTCGATAACTGCGGCCCCATGATGGGGGTAGACGACTTTGTCACCCTTTCGAAACACGGCTCTCCCTCGTCGGCGAACTGCACTTCGGACGAAGTAACGAGAATACTACAGTTACAGCGGCTCGCGCAAACGAAATGGCAGGTCAGAGGCCCTTTGCCCGCAAATCGCGACAAAGGATGTAGTTGCCAGAACCAGCTACATGCTTAATAAAAACAACAATCGCACGCGGAACCGAGGGCACGGGGGTGCCCGGTTCGGCGCATCTGACGCCGACTGGAGGAGAAGGGTCACCGGCCTTCCCGGGCGCCCCTCGACCCGTGCCACATACCGGACTGTACATCTCGGGTGTGACACTCATTGACCAGCGCAATTGCGGCAGCAGACCGCCGCCGGAGCGGCCGGTCGGGGTGGCCGACGCTGAGTCCTGGGCCCTAGGACTCCTGGCCCGCGAGCTCCACCGGTGGCGTCTCCGGAGGTGCGGGGGCAGTCTCGAACGCCATCTCGCCGTCGCGAGCGTCGACGATGATCGTCTCGCCGGCCTTGAACTCGCGCCACAGGAGCTTCTCGGACAGCGGGTCCTCGACGAGCCGCTGAATGGTTCGCCGGAGCGGCCGGGCTCCCAACGATGGGTCGTAGCCCTTCTCCGCCAGGAGGTCCTTGGCGGGATCGGTGAGGACGATCTCCACATCCTTGGCCTTCAGCTGCTCGCGAACCCTCCTCATCATGAGGTCCACGATGGCCTTGACGTTCTCCCGCGTGAGCGAGTGGAACACGATGACCTCGTCGATCCGGTTCAGGAACTCGGGACGGAACGAGCGCTTGAGCTCCTCCATCACCCGCTCCTTCATCTTTTCGTAGGTCACCTGCTCGTCCGCGCTCGCGGTGAACCCGATGCTGGTGCCCTTCTGGATGTCCCGGGTCCCGAGGTTCGACGTCATGATGATCACGGTGTTCTTGAAGTCGACCGTGTGGCCCTGAGCGTCGGTGAGATGCCCGTCCTCCAAGATCTGGAGAAGCGTGTTGAACACGTCGGGGTGCGCCTTCTCGATCTCGTCGAACAGGACCACGCTGAACGGCTTCCGCCGGACGGCCTCGGTGAGCTGTCCGCCCTCTTCGTAGCCGACGTATCCGGGGGGCGACCCAATGAGCCGGCTCACCGTGTGCTTCTCCATGTACTCGGACATGTCGAGCTGGATCAGCGCGTCCTCGTCACCGAACAGGAATTCGGCGAGTGCCTTCGACAGCTCGGTCTTCCCGACCCCCGATGGGCCGAGGAAGATGAACGAGCCGGATGGGCGCTTGGGGTCCTTGAGACCGGCGCGGGTCCGGCGAATGGCCTTCGAGACGGCCTGCACCGCCTCCATCTGGTCGACGATGCGCTTGTGGAGCTCGTCTTCCATGCGGAGCAGCTTCTCGGTCTCCTCCTCAGTCAGCTTGTACACGGGGATGCCGGTCCATGCCGCGAGGACTTCGGCGATCTCCTCCTCGTCGACCTCGGAGAGAACGTCCATCTCTCCCGACTTCCATTCGCGCTCGCGGACGTCCTTCTCCTCGATGAGCTGCCGCTCGTCGTCGCGAAGCCGAGCGGCCCGCTCGAAGTCCTGCGAGTCGATGGCCGATTCCTTCTTCATCCGGACCTCGGCGATCCGCTCGTCCATCTCGCGGACCGACGGGGGCGCGGTCATCCGCCGGATGCGCATCCGCGAGCCGGCCTCGTCGATGAGGTCGATGGCCTTGTCGGGCAGGAACCGGTCGCTGATGTATCGGTCGGAGAGATTGGCCGCCGCCACCAGCGCGTCGTCCGTGAACGTCACTCGGTGGTGAGCCTCGTACCGGTCACGCAGCCCCTTCAGGATGTCGATGGTGTGGGCCACTGACGGCTGGTCCACGTAGATCGGCTGGAACCTCCGCTCGAGCGCGGCGTCCTTCTCCAGGTGCTTTCGGTACTCGTCACGCGTGGTTGCGCCGATCGTCTGGAGCTCGCCTCGCGCCAGCATGGGCTTGAGGATCGACGCCGCGTCGATGGCCCCCTCCGCAGCGCCGGCCCCGACCAGCGTGTGGAGCTCGTCGATGAACAGGATGATGTCGCCGCGGGTCTTGATCTCCTTGAGGACCTTCTTCAATCGCTCCTCGAAATCGCCGCGGTACCGCGACCCGGCGACCAACGCACCGAGGTCCAGCGTGTAGATCTGACGACCCTTGAGCGTCTCGGGGACGTCGCCTTTCACGATCTTGGTGGCGAGACCCTCGACGATGGCGGTCTTACCCACACCGGGCTCGCCGATGAGGACCGGGTTGTTCTTGGTACGGCGAGACAGGACCTGCATGACCCGCTCGATCTCCTTGTCACGGCCGATGACCGGGTCGAGCTTGGTGTCCCGGGCAAGCTGAGTGAGGTTCCGGCCAAATTGGTCCAGGACCATGGAGCCCTGCGGTGCCTGCTCGCCGGGCTGGCCGCCTTCCTTTCCGGTGTAGCCCTGGAGCAGCTGGATGACCTGTTGGCGAACACGGTTCAGGTCCGCCCCGAGCTTCTGGAGGACCTGGGCGGCGACGCCTTCACCCTCTCGGATCAGCCCCAGGAGGATGTGCTCCGTCCCGATGTAGTTGTGTCCGAGCTGAAGTCCCTCGCGAAGCGACAGCTCGAGGACCATCTTGGCCCGAGGCGTGAACGGAATGTGGCCCGTGGGCGCCGCCTGTCCCTGGCCGATGATCTCCTCGACCTGGGACCGGACCGCTTCCAGCGAGATGCCGAGCGACTCCAGCGCCTTCGCCGCAACGCCTTCGCCCTCGTGAATCAATCCGAGCAGGATGTGCTCTGTACCGATGTAGTTGTGGTTGAGCATCCGGGCCTCTTCCTGAGCCAGGACGACAACCCTCCGAGCGCGGTCCGTGAACCTTTCAAACATGTCGTTCCCTCCGGGCCCCAGGGTCGGCCCGTCTCGTTCGTTGGTCCCCCGGGATCAACGGACCACGTCCTCCCCTGGGGGCGGAGAAGGCGCCCCGGCGCTTCTGCCGCGCCCGAGCGCCTCTGGACCCGATTATACCCGCGGGATCAGACAGTACCCGGTGGTCGTAGGTTTCGATCTCTTTGGTCATGCGCCCGCGCCGCCACCTCTCGAGGGTGTTAACGACGTATTCGGGCGACCACTTCCCGAAGATTAGGAATTGGCGGCGCATCGCCGACAAAACCATCGTCGTCCCCCGTTCGGGCGTCGACCAGACGTCAGGGTCCGGGCCCGCTGCCGGATGACGAAAATCGCCTAACGGCCCCCTTGGACGACGGCCCGGAGGGAATGATGCTGATGGCGTGGACACCGATCGAGTACGGGTTCTAGTCGTTGACGACCATGACGGCTTTCGTTCCTGCATGGTCGAGGCTCTCGACATGGTCCCCGGCGTCGAGGTCGCCGGTGAAGCCTGCTCCGGCGACGAGGCGTGTCGCGCCGTTCTCACGTTGAATCCCGATCTGGTTCTCCTGGACCTCTCGATGCCCGGCATGGATTCCATGGACGCCGCCAGAACGATTCGCCGGTCGAACCCGGATGCTCAGGTTGTGCTGCTCACGGCCCTGGAGGATCCGGCGGTCGAACGCCAGGCCGTCGCGGCCGGGGCCGTGGGATTGATTCCGAAGGGGACGCCGTTGGATGACATGGTCGATGCCCTGCGCGACGCGGTGGCGCATCAGCGTGATGGGATGCCTAGTGAAGCCGGTCAGACGGTCGCGTCGTAATCCCGTGCCGAGACTGCCAGTAGTACGGGGCCGGGCGGTTCTTTCTCCAGAACGGGAAGAAAGCACGCTTGTCTCGGTCCAAGACATTCGTTCGCCTTCCGTCGTACGTGAAGGTTCGCATTAATGGCCTCCAGTTGGGCCGGTCGGGGTCTTGCCACGGATCCAACTCCTCGTTGGGTCCCGGTACTGCAAACAGCCCGAGTTCGTCCCGGGGGAGAAACAGGTGATCGTCTGGTCCCAGATCCACGGGGACACTTGAAAAGGTCTGTGTCGGAAGACGTTCCAGCGCGGCTGTCAGGCGGCGACCACCGGTTCCTTCCGTTCTCTTCAGCCCCTCGACGACAACCCTGACGGCGTCGTAGCCCTCTTGCTCGAACCCGGAAGGCAACCGGCCGAAGACGCGCCTGAACGACTTGCGGAAAGCGGCAACCCGCTCAATGGGCTGAGCCCATCCCGCCCAGGTGTACGCGTAACACGCGGTCGCACCGGGTTCGGGGTGGGCAAGCCCCGGATTTGGCTGGAGCAACGCCGCCGAACCGGAGATCCGAGGGGGTTCCCGTGCGACCTCTTCGATGGCGTTCACGTCGTGGAGCGCGTCGAGTGGCTCACCGAACGTGATCACGGCGTCAGCCCGCCCGGCTCGGACGTACGCGTCCGTGAGTCCCATCTGTGGTTCAGCGGAGCGATCCGTGAACGACCCCGTCAGACGCCCGCCCCAATAGGCAGCCGCCGCCTCCGCCGATGGTGCCGCCATGCGGCTCTCGGGTCCGGTTCCGAGGAACACGATGTCGCGAGCTTGGCGGTCGCGCACGAGGTACCGCGCGATCACCGTGGCCTGCCACGCCCACGGAATCGTGGTCTGGAAGACCTCCCGGAACAGGTTTCGCGACGTGTAGAGGTCGCCCTCCAACAGGATCACCGGCGTTCCCGCCTCTTCCAGCGCCGGGCGAAGCGGGAGGAGGGTTGAACCGGGGCCGACGTACATCACGGCGAGGGACTCACTGATGAGAGGTCGGATGAGCCCCTTGGCCGAATTGACACGTCCCTCGTGGTCATGGAGCGCGAGACGAATCGGTCTTTCATCGACGCCGCCGCCCCTGTTGACCGCGCGAACCGCCAAGCGCATCCCGTCGAGGTAACTGTTCGTCGCCTCCTCGGACGCCCCCTCCGGCGTCACGTCGGCCACGACGTCGATGACCAGCGGAGCGATGGCCGGCCGTGAGGGGACGGGCGATGTGTCTTCGGGAGGCGGAACGCGCTCTCGCGTACACGACGTCGCCACGACGAAGAAAACCGCGAGCGCTACCGCCCGCCGTAGAGCGCCCGTGGTGTTCAGCCTCGTTCGACCTCTGGACGCAAGTGCGGAAACGCGATTACTTCGCGGATCGACGAGACGTCGGCAAGGATCATCGTCAGGCGGTCGACGCCCAACCCCAGCCCGCCGGCGGGCGGCATTCCGTGTTCCAGTGCCAGCAGGAAGT
>JALYGK010000107.1 GCA_030777105.1 Actinomycetota bacterium
GCTCGCCTCCGGTCGCTCGGCCGCCACCCGGAGCCAAATGGCGGCCGAACCAACGCGCCGCGTGCTCGGCGACCTGCTCGAGTGCTCCACGCTCCTCGAATAGATGCGTCGCGCCAGGGACGACGACGAGCTCCTTCTCCGCACGGAGAGCGGCGATGGCTTGGCGGTTGAGGCCGAGGACCACATGGTCGGATCCGCCCACGATGAGGAGCGTCGGGGCCGTTACCGTTTCGAGCCGCGGCCCTGCGAGGTCGGGGCGTCCGCCGCGAGAGACGATGGCCGCCACGGAGCCGGCGAACTCAGGAGCGGCCCACAGCGCCGCTGCCGCGCCGGTGCTCGCGCCGAAGTAACCCGTCGCGAGGGCCCCTTCGGGTTCATCGATCAGCCACCGCGTCGCCGCCCCGAGCCGCCTGGCCAGGAGCTCCACCGCAAAGACGTTGGACCGGTCCGCCGCCTCGTCCTCGGTGAGGAGGTCGAACAGAAGCGTGGTGAAACCGGCGTCCTGGAGGCGTCGAGCGACCTGCGCGTTGCGAGGGCTGAATCGGCTGCTCCCGCTGCCGTGCGCAAAAACGACGGTGCCGACGCTTCCCCGCGGAACGGCAAGCGTCCCCGCCAGCCGAACCGACCCATCGGCGATCTCGACGTCTCGGACAGAGAGCGTCCTTTCGGTGTTCTGGTCACCGTCCATGTGAACCGTCAGGGCTGTTCGAGCTGGAACGTGACGTCGACTGCCGCAGTCACGTCGAGCGACCCGGGATGGATCTCCAGCTCGTCCTCCCCCAAAGACGTCCTGGACGACAGCGGCATGAACCCGAACGTTTCCCGAACCCGCGTCTCCTTGACGCGAACGATTTGCCCAAGACGCAGACCGAGGCTTTCGGCGTATGCCTCAGCCTTTGTTCTGGCGTCCGTTGCGGCTCGCCGGCAAGCTTCGCCAGCCGCTGCATTCTCGGGTTCGACCTTCCACCAAGGACCCTGGATAGCAACCTTCAGCTGTTGCGTCGCCTCCCTCAGGATTCGGCCCAGTGGCGACGGATCGGTGAGGCGAATGAGGAAGCGGTTCCTTGCCCGATAGCCCCGAAAGACCTGGCGTTCGTCCTCCCAGGAGTGCTCCTCGCCGACCCAGAGTCCCGATGTCGTTCGAGAGTCTTCGGATACTCCCGCATTCGAGAGAATCTGGTCGAGGGCAGCGCTTCGCTCCGCCACCACGTTCAGAGCGCCGTCGGGCGTCGGCTCGAGCGAACTAACCTCCATCGCAAGTTCCAGCCGGTCGGGTTTGGCGGCAACAACCCCTCGTCCGACGACCGTGATCTTCGCGCTCACGAACCGATTCCCTTTCCTCGACTTGCTGATGCTAGGCCACCCGCCGCGTTGTTCGCCTGCCCGTCGGTATCCTCGGCCGGTGCGTCTGTACGACGAATCCTCAGGACAGGTCCGCGACGTCGAAATTCGTCCGGACATGACGATGTACGTGTGCGGCATCACACCGTACGACTCCTCCCACCTCGGGCACGCGTTCACCTACGTCCACTTCGACGTTCTGGTGCGTTATCTCAGGTACTTGGGTGCGGAGGTGACCCACGTCCAGAACATCACGGACGTGGACGACGACATCCTGAGAGCAGCCTCAGAGCGAGGGGTCGACTTCAGGGATCTCGCCGAGCGGGAGACCCGGGAGTTCGAGCGAGTGATGGCCGCTCTGAACGTCACGCCGCCCACGTACTCGCCCCGCGCCACCGAGTTCGTCCCGCAGATGATCGAAGAGGTCGGCCAGCTCCTGGCCCGCGGCTGGGGCTACGAACGAAATGGAACGGTCTACTTTCGAGTGAAGTCGGATCCTGCGTATGGACGTCTGTCGAAGCTCGGGCGCGACGAAATGCTTCAGCTTTCGGCGGAGCGCGGGGGACGTCCGGAGGATCCCGCCAAGGACGACCCGCTCGACTTCGTGCTGTGGCAGAAATTTGAACCCGGTGAGCCGTGGTGGGAGAGCTCCTGGGGACGAGGCCGCCCCGGCTGGCACATCGAATGCTCGACGATGGCGCGACGGCTGCTCGGCCAGCCGCTGGACATCCACGGCGGAGGTACCGACCTGATCTTTCCGCACCACGAATCCGAGCTCGCTCAGGCAGAGGCGATCGACGGCAGCCGGCCGTTCGTTCGCCACTGGGTTCATACGGGTCAGGTGTTCCTCGCCGGAGAAAAGATGAGCAAGTCCCTCGGCAATCTCGTGTTCGTCCACGAGCTGCTGGACCGGCACGATCCACTCGCGGTCCGCCGGTTCCTCCTGCGCCGGAAGTACCGAGAGGACTGGGATTTCGACGAAGGCCGGCTCGGCACCGACGGAGCGGACAAGGAGCCGGCCGCGACGGACCGACCTTGGCGAGGCGCGGAGGACCGGACAGCGTTCTTCAGGGCGCTTGACGACGACATGAACACCCCGGCCGCACTGGCCGTCGTCGACCGCGCCGCGGCATCCTCGGATGCCGACGGGCGCGCGTTCGCGGAAGAAGCCGAAGAGATCCTGGGCCTCTAGTTCGGGTGCCGGCTAACGCTAGCGAGTGCGTCGTGTGAGACGAGGGCTTTCTCCAACCGCCACGACCAAGACGCAGCTCTTTCCCGCGGCGTCCGGAGAGAAGAATTCGGTGACCAGATCGTCGTAGAACGTCAGCCCGGTGGCGCCGAACCGGTCGGCGTACGCGCCCAGGTAAATCCGGCCGCCGACGATCCCGCCTTCCAATTGCGCGACCCGATACCCCCGGTCGCCCGCGGACGACAAGACGAGATCCAGGTCGGTCATCAGGAACATCGTGGCGGCGGCATCGGCGCCGAGCCGCTGCTCCAGGCACAGATGACCGGCTTCCCGTCGGAAATTGCCCTCACGGAGCAACACGAAATCGCCGTCCCGGTAAACGTGGGCGCCCGACGGCAAGCCATCGACCGTGTTGGCGATGAGATAGGGCTCGACCAGCCGTGAACCGCGAGGCGCGTAGTCGCTCATGATCGGTTGCGTGGCCGCGTGCAGCGTCCTGCGTAGTGCCGCGACCGGCATCGCCGCTCGTCCAAAGAAACGTGCGGAGCCCCTGCGGCGAATGACCTCCTCGAGCAAATCTTCCGGACCGGCGCCTTCGCCGGCCGACGCCTTTGGGGGATCACGCTCGCGCTCCTGGATGGCGCCGGCGAACCGCGATCGCCAAGTCCTTAGTTCGTCAGTGGTTGCGAGGCTGCTCGCCTCATTGACGTCCTCGATCGCGTCGAACTCCATCTCGCGCCGGGAAAGCGGCAGGGTGGGAAGTGAGGTGCGCGTCACCGTCTCGCCAGGCGGCGCGGCCGGTGCTCCCGACCCGAGGGTCACAACGCAGAGCGGGAATTCACGCTTCCCATCGATCCCCAGAAGTGCGCACAGGTCCGAGTCCACGAACCCCAGGACGACGCGGGCGGGCCACGCTGAGGAGGCAGCCAATGCCAGCACGTTCGCGAGGATCATTCCGGCGTCCCAGTAGAGGTGCCTGTATCCGCGTTCGGTGTACTTCCATGCCGTCCGCCACGGGATGCCGGTGAGAACGAACATGACCGGAGACGTCATCACCGCTTCCTCGCGCCCAGCCGACTCAGCCACCAAACCGCGGTGGTCCCCGGCTCGAAGCCGGATCAGGCGGTACCCCAGTGGATCGAAGTGGTAGATGCCCGCATCGACTCCGTCGATCGCATCGTTCACGACGTAGATTTCGACCGGATACAGCGCTCCGGCGGACGCGTACGTTCGGAAGTGGAACGTCTCACCGTCCTCGTACGTCAACCGGCGAAGGACACCGGCTCCGAACGTCAGGAGCCGGGCAAGGCCTCGAATGTCGAGCGGCGTGGCGGTCTCAGCTGAAGGCATCCGCTCGAGTGCTTCCATCGCGGTGACGCCGGGGACCGCGACGGGGCGCGGAAGCTCAACGACCTGTCGTTCGTCGTAGACCTTGAACGGGTTCGGCTTGTTCCTCCAGTCCAGGCGATGACCGCCGCTCCGGACGCTCTCCGGTGAATGCTTCGTCGCTTCGTGGAACCGTCGGGCGGCGACGCCGCCGCCCGAAGTGCCGATGCCCATCCGCGTACCCTACGCCCCATGCCGCAAGCGCTGAGCACGCTCTTCGAGCGAGAGGGGCTGCCGTCATCGCCCCTACCGCAGGCGCTTCGCGAGCGCTACGGCGGGGGCGGGGATCTCGGGTTCTCGCCGGGAACGGTCTACGCGAACTTCGTCACGTCCCTGGACGGCGTGGCGGCCCTCGATCCGAAAACGCCCCCCTCCGTCGTGAGCGCGAAGAACGACATGGACCGTTTCGTCATGGGGCTGTTGCGGGCGATCCGAACCGAAGCACGTGTGGACCCCTGCGCATATCTATCCGAGCCTGTCGAGGCCGTACGCCGAACTGCGAACCGGCCTCGGGCTCGACCCTGAACCGCAACTCGTTCTCCTAACTCGAAAGGGAGACGTCGACGTGACCCTTCCCTCGTTCGAGAAGGGAGCCCTTATCGTGACGACGGAGGGACCGGCGTCGCGCCTGCAGCGGTCGCTCCCTTCGTCCAGCCGGGCGGTCGGGTTCCCCGAACGCGAGCTCACGGTCCGCACGGTCGTGGAAATGCTCCGGGCCGAAGGCCTCAAGACGATCCTCACGGAGGGTGGGCCGACGGTGCTCGGAGAGTTCCTCAAGGAAGGTGCGCTGGACGAGCTGTTCCTCACCCTCTCGCCGAGGATCGCCGGCCGCATGCCCGGCGACGAGCGGCTCAACCTGGTGGAGAACTTCGCGTACCCGCCGTCGGGCCTTCAACCGGCCACGCTGCTTTCTGCGAAGCAGGATGGGTCGCACATGTTCCTGCGTTACCGAATCGGCCGCACGGCCTAGCGCGACGCGCGCCGGCAGACCGCCAGGAACTCCTCTCGAATCGACGGATCGTCCTCGTAGCTACCGCGCCAGAACGAGGTCCACGTGCGGGACTGCTCTTCGCGGACGCCGCGCATCTGCGTGCAGAGGTGTTCGGCCTCCAGATGCACGGCGACGCCATGCGGTTGAAGGAGTTGCTCGAGGAGGTCGGCGATCTGGGCGCCCATCCGCTCCTGGACGGTGAACCGCCTGGCGAACAGGCGCACCAGCCGCGTCAGCTTGGAGATCCCGATGATGTGGTCGTGGGCGATGTAGCCCACGTGCGCGTGGCCGAAGAACGGCAGCGCGTGGTGTTCGCAGAGGGCGAAGAACGAGATCGGTCCCTCGATCACCTGGCTGATCCGGCAGTCCGGGCCGCCGTCGCACTCCGTCGGGAAGGCGGTCAACAGCTTGGGGTCGCCCTCGTACCCGGCCGTCGATTCGAACAGCGCCTTGAGGAATCGCTCCGGCGTTCGGACCGTTCCTGGCGTGTCCAGGTCCATCCCGAATGCCTGGAAGATCTCGGCGACGTACTTCTCGAAGGCTCGCCACCGCTCGGGCGCAATCGTCCGGGGTCTCACCCGCTCCCACGGCGAGACCTCTTCGGGATCCGAGAGGAGGTGCAGCCTGGTACCGGGTTCGTCCTCGTCCGCGTCTTCGACCGCTTGCTCGTCCAGCCTCTCCTTCACTCCATCTCCAATCGGTTAATGCGGCGCCGGAATGGCGTAACCGTCAGTGCGGCGCCTGGGGACCCTCGCCGGGCATCTCGTCGCGCTCGCTCTCTTCCCAAACGCTCGATCCTTCCAGGGGCTCCACGTTGAACTGATAGTCGTAAACAAGCTCGCCCCCGTAGAAGCTTCCCCAGAACACCAAGAGACCAACGAGCACGGACAGAATCAGCACGAACAGCCCCGTGTAGCCCTGGTCGTACTGGCTAAGCCGAACGATGATCTCGATGAGGACCAGCACCGTAGCCGTGACCATGATCGTGGCGTGGGTGTTGATGGTCCGCCACACCTGCGTGTGCTTGGCCTTCCCGAGCCACCCGGTCGAGGTGTCGCGCTCGATGCCCTTCCACCAGTCCCAGAATCCGGTAATGGCCGCCGCAACCGACAGAACCGCGCCCCCGATGGTGACGTACGTGGCCGCCGCGAAAGCGTCACGGGCCACTGACGAACCCGGCTCGCCGCCGGAGGCGAAATACGAGATCAGGTCGAACGCCGCAGCCAGCATGTACGCGGCGATTGGGAAGTCCGTGAATGGTGGATGGCTTGGCTTGCCGGCCCACCCTCGAACGCCGCGAAACTTGCGTCCCTTCAGCGTGATGGACGGCCTGAATGAGAAGATCCTGGGCACCTCCCCCACCTCCTTCGGCGTTCCGCGCTTCGACACACGCTACAACTCGAGGGGCCGCCCGGCTTAGGGGCCGGTTCGCTCCCTGCGGTTCAGGATGAACGCCGCGACGAGC
>JALYGK010000108.1 GCA_030777105.1 Actinomycetota bacterium
TCCGACCTTCGTCGCGGCTGATCGCGAGCCACGGCTTTCCGCAGTGCCCTTTGGGGATATAGACCGTGCCGTCATCGTCCGCGAATCCGTGGCCGTGCACGCCAGAGCATTCTTGGCCGGGGATACCGTCCCTGGGATCGGTGATGAACGCAGGTTCGCCCGTCCGAACGAAGGTTTTCCCTCCGTCAAGTGACTTCAGGCAACTGGATTCCATACTCCATCGCGCCAGGCCTGCTCCAGCGGAACAGTAATAAACGATGTTCGGATAGCCGATCGTCGGGCTGGTTACGGGCGGCCCTGCGAACAGCGTCTGATGGTCGACGAGATCGCACGCGGAGAGGGTAGAAGTCCAGCTCTTTCCTTTGTCGTCAGAGTAGGAGATTGCCGAACATGGCAACAGGAAGTCCACCGTGAAAACGCGGCCCGTCTTCTCATCCACATAGAGGTAGGGATCTTCGGTTATCGGGTGGCGGCTCTCCGGGCCCAGTCTGGGTCCCACCGCCTTCCAACTGCGACCGTCATTCGTCGAACGGATCACATCCGTCGAGAACGCCGGCCACTCCCGCGCGTCGGTGGTCTGGTAGAAGATGCTGCCGTCCTTCGTGACCCCGAGAGTGGGTTCGATCGCGAAGAACCCGGTGCGGTAGAGGCGTGAGCGGGCGAGCGTGTCCGAAGCGCCCTCGGAGCTAATCGGTTGCCCCCCGGCATGGTGGGCGATCGCCTGAGCGCCGGAACCTTCTAAACCAAACGGATCATTGTCCCGCCGGTTCAAGACCTCGCGTTCGATGGCCGGATTGATCAGAGCCTGAACGCGATGATCATGGACGCTGTAACCACCATCCGCAGAAACGCCAGTCGGAGTGGAAACCTGTCCCCCGCCGACAACGATCAGGGCCGCCAACCCAGCGATGCCCAGCCTCGCGATGCGTGCCATTCGTCTACCGCCCGTCGCCATTCCGCCCCCCAAGATCTCCCACGCGCCCGCGCTCCGACATCCCCGTCTACGGGATACGATCCCGCGACCAACGCGTCAGATGTCTTCTACGGACCGGCACCGATACCTGCAGATTCCCGACATTTCTCCCCGGATGGCGGCCTTGGTGCTTCGTCGAGGCTCGGCGATCCCACGTAGGCGCCGTAGCCGGTCTTCGTCGCCTGGCGTACTCCCCCGCCTCGTCCAGTTTCAGGGTGTGGATGACGTGGAGGACGCAGCTCGGCGCTTGCCCCAGCGTCAACGGGATCAGCTCTCCCGGCAGATCCTCGACCGCGTTGATGCGGTAGCCGATCCACCCGATGGCGCCGTCGTGGCTGGCTAGGGCGCGCAGACGGATTCCGTGAGTGACGGTCCCGTTGAGAAGCTCGCCGGTGTCCCGAGCGTGAACGCTTCCAGTCGCGGTGCTCGAGGTCTCACGGCTTCCGGGGCTTGCCGCGTGACGGCTTGTACTTCACGTGTGCGGCGCCGAGCACCTTTTCTAGGAGCGTCGGCCGGTCCGTCATGATCCCGTCGACCCCGATGTCGATCAGCCATTTCATCTCGCGCCGGCTGTTGATCGTCCACACGTGGACCGCAAGTCCGTTGGCATGAGCGTCGGCGACGAAATCCTCGTTCACCACCGAAACGCCGCCGAAGGTGATCGGGACCTGGAGTGCCTGGTGATGACTGGGGCTTCCCGGCAGAGGCCCCTGGCTGCTGGCCCAGAACGCCCCTGCCTCGCCCGTACCGGTGGCGGTGTCGACCTCGGGCGCATATAGGGAGAAAGTTTCGACGGCATGGTCCAGGAACGAGACGACGATCGTGTCGTCGGAGCGGTCGAACTCCCGAAGGAGAGCGGCGAGCTCGTCCTCGTACGGCCGGGTCTGCGGGGCGCTCGCCTTGATCTCGATGTTGATCAGGTCGCGAGGAAATTCCTTCAAGACCTCGCGCAGCGTGGGAATGCGGAAATCGTTCGGCTCGAAATCTGCGAGCTCCTTCGGCATGGGCCGCTCGCCTGTAGCGAGGCCGCGGTAGGCGTAGGAGGCCGCGGGCTCATCGTGACAGGTGCCGCAGCCGGGAACGAACCAGTAGGCGGCGTCGAGTCGCTTGAGCTCCTGAACGGTCATCTCATCCACCTCTCCCGACCCGTTCGTGGTCCGGTCGACGGTGGCGTCATGGATCACGACGAGCTTACGATCCGCGGTTGCATGAACGTCGAGCTCGAGAACGTCGGCGCCCTTTTCCTTCGCGGTCTTGAAGGCGAACAAGGTATTGGAGGGAGCCTCGACCTC
>JALYGK010000109.1 GCA_030777105.1 Actinomycetota bacterium
CGCTCGACACCCGCAAGCTGCGCGCCCTCGGCTGGGCGCCGAAGCGGCGGCTCGAGGAGGGCCTCGCCGAGACCGTCGCCTGGTACCGGGAGCAGCGCGACTGGTGGGAGCCGCTCAAGGCGGGCGAGTACCGCGCCTACTACGAGCGCCAGTACGCCGAGCGGCTCGCGTAGCCGTCGAACTCGCGCGTCGCTACGATTCCTAGCACGGCATCGCGCGCCGGACGCGAACGGGTTGAGGTACCGATCGACGACGGCGTCAGGAGAATGGACGGCCGGCCTCGTTCGCAACACGCGCCCGTAGGTCTCGCTCTGTTGCTCGCAACAACAGAGCACAGCTCGAACGTTAATCCGTAACGGGCGATGACCGCTCGTGGCGGGCTTCCGTTCAGCTCATCTGGAAAAGCACGACGTCCTGCATCATCTCCTCTGATCCTGATCGAAATGACTTGAGTTCGAATCCCTCGGCGAGCGTCTCCTCGACGTAGCTTCGGGGGTGGTAGGTGCTACAGACGTTCGACCCCTCCGCGCGCTCGCGGACGACGACGACCTCTCCCGCCTCGAACGCCGCGCGATCCTCGGCGCCCAGCCGGGCTAGATAATGGCTTCCCTGAAGCGTAACGAGCAGGAACCCACCAGGGCGGAGGATCCGCCGAAACTCCTCCATCCAGCTCCGACCAAGGCGCTCTCGCAGGTGCGTTAGCACGGAGATGGCGTAGATGAAGTCGAATCGCTCTCCGTCGAAGGAGGTTGGGGGGCTCAGCTCGTTCGTGTAGAAGCGCGCGAAGGCGAGGTGCCTCGCGCACCAGTCGACGAGCTTTCGGTTGTAGTCGGTTCCGTGCACCTCGGTCGTCGGCAGATGCGCCCAGTGGCGCGTCACGCGACCGCAGCCACATCCGAAGTCCAGGATGGCGCCGAATTCGCCGATGTTCACTCCTGCGCTCGTGAGCATCGATTCGATCATCTCGACGTCTCTACGTCCGCTTACGACGAACGACTCAGGATCGGCGGTTCGGGAGACGAGGACGCGGAGACGCGCTGGAGGGAGAGGTGGGCCGGCGACATCGAGGCGTCTGCGGTGCCGCCAGTCGAGCCCGAGGGCCGCCTCGTACGCGCGGAAAGCCGGCATGAGGAGCGGCGTACGGGCGAGCGCAGAGGCCGCGCGGTTCTTGATCGAGGAAGCCAACGGTGGACGGCAGGGCGAAACGGAGACGTAATCCATAGCATCCGTTGGCGTGCGGACGCTCGCCGTGATGCACCTATCCGACTCCGGCGGCCCGCCACAGCACGTGCGTCCGTGGCTGGGATACCTCGCCGCAAAGGGAACGCTAGAGGTCGTCGCACCCCGGGCAGGGCCGGTCCTCGACCTCTACGCGCCGCTCGCGAGGACGACCGTGCTCCCCTACCGTCCGCTGATGTTTCCGCACACGCCCCTCTCGGCCGTCCGGCTCGTATCACGGCTCGCCGCCGAAACGATGATGTTCCGCCGGCACATGCGGCGGACACGGCCGGACCTCGTGGTCGTCGTGACCGCCGTCCTCCCAGCGGCCGTGGTGGCCGCTCGCCTCGAGCGCATTCCGGCGATCGTCTACGTCGGCGAGATATTGGGGCGGCGCTTTCCTCCAAGCCGCGCACGCGCCGCCGCCGGGTGGAGCGTCCTGCGGCTGACCGGCCGGGCGTCGAGCGGGCTCGTCTGCTGCTCGCACACGGTCGCACGCCAGTTCGACGGTTCGCGGTGTGAAGCGGTCATTTCGACGGCGTACCCCGGCATCGAGCCACAACCGCTTGGAGGAGACCGTAGTCGCCTACGCCGCGCTCACGGAATTGATGAGGGTGACCCATGCCTTGCAGTCGTCGGCAACATCGCGCGCGGCCGCGGCCAGGACCTGGTCATCCGCGCCCTTCCGCGCATCCGGCGGACGTTTCCGACCGCTCACTGCCTGATCGCGGGGCGGCCGCTCGACCATGCCGACGACCTCGCGTATAGCGGCGAGCTTGTCCGGCTCGTCGCGGATCTCCGCCTCGCTGAAGCGGTTTCCTTCACGGGGTTCGTGGAGGCGGTCGGCGACGTCTACGCGGCCGCCGATATCGTCGTCAATCCCGTTCGCGTCGAAGAGGCGTTCGGCCGCGTCGCCGTCGAGGCGCTGGCGGCCGGCAAGCCGGTCGTCGCGGCGCACGTCGGCGCGATTCCGGAGGTCTTGACGGACGGCGAACACGCGGTCCTCGTAGAACCGAATGACCCCGCCGCGATCGCCGACGCCGTCCTCCGCCTCTTGGAAGACGGCGAGCTTCGAGGCCGCCTCGCCGCCCAGGGCCGAGCACACGTCATGGCGAACTTCACCGAGGACGCGGGGACCGGGGCGTTCGCGCGTGTCGTCGACGCGGTACTCCACGGGAACTGCATGCGGACACGAAGACCGGCGCGCCCACCCAACATTCCACGCGCGTAGCAGCAAACGCCGCCGTCGCCGCGGGCGCCGCCATGTCGTCACTCGCGCGAACGGCGAACCGCGAAGACACCCACGAACAGAATCCCGACGAATAGAAGGCCGTACGCAGCAGCTGCCGCCCGTCCTGGCACCGGCGGGACAGCGCCAGGGAGCGCATCGACCGCGCGGTCAACGGCTCCACCTGAGACGGCCGGGGCGGAGGCGTACTGGTGCACGACGAATCGGTGCAGCCCCGTTCCAACGAGCTCGCGGAGCTGCTTCACCGTTCCGAGAAGTTCCGTCCGCTCGCTCCTCGAGAGCTCACCCGCCTCCAACTGGTCTCGGATTCTCTGCAACTCCCCGCCCACCTCGCCTGCAAGCCGTTCGCCTGAAGCAACGACGACGGCCTGCGCGACCGCGTCGGCAAGGTCGCGCGCGCGGTCGGGACTTCGCGCCTCGACCGAGATCCGAACCATTCTCCCCGCCCGCTCGACCGTCGTCCGCTCGGGAAGGGATCGCGCGTCGTAGAGGAATCCCGAAAGCGACACGACATGGCGCTGGACGATCTCGTCCGCGAGCGCGTCACGCACCTGCGATACCTGATCGCGGACGGGTGGGAGCAGGGGATATTGGACGGGGACGAGCTCCACCGTCGCCTCGAACTCCGCCGTCCGCGCCTCGCGCATGACGAGCGGCACCGCAGCGAAGAGGACGAGTGCGACGACCAGCGATCCGACGAGTGCCCGCGATTGAAGCAAGGAATCCCTTTGCTCCCGTCTGCCGGCTCTCTCGTTCACTGGCCTTCGACGCTACGGGACGGCGGCGACGCCGCCGCGGCCGCCGCCATTCCGATGAACGTCCACGCTAAAACCTTCCCGGGCTGCTCGACGTACTCTCCCGCTATCGCGATCACGAGAAACGAAACGAACGCCGCCACGCCGCCGATCGCGACAGACCGAGCACCCGGAGAGAGTCGTCCAACGTTCGGAACGGCTGCGGCGCAAGCGGCGATGACCGCAGCGAGGAAAAGGATACCGCCGGGAAGGCCTTGTTCGAGGAAGACCTTGAAGTAGCTGTTGTCAGTGGTGACAGGAGGCTCCCCGGTCAAGGTCGTTCCACGACCGACGGTTCCCAGCCCCTTACCGAGAGGCCGCTCCCACGTCGCCTCGGCGGCATCCCTCCACGTCGCGAGGCGATCCTGGACCGCCCGATCTTCGAGCGGGTCGAGCATCCCCGTCGCACGCTCCTGAATGTAAGGGGAGACGGTGCTCGCAACGGCAGTTGCGACCACAGCAGCGCCCAAGCAGGCGGCGACGACGACGAGTGCCAGTGCCCGCCGCCGTTTGGCGACGATCGCGTAGCGGAGCGACAGAGCCAACACGACGAGGAGCCCGGCCGTCAGCGCGACGAGGCCGGCGCGGACGTAGGATCCAGCAATGGCGACCACCGCCGCCGCGAGGATCGCCGTGGGAAGCCACCGACGCCCCGGGACGAGGAGGGCAAGGGCGAACGAGAAGATAGCCGCCGGGACGAGGAAGCTGACCATGCCGACGGCGCCTGAGAACGAGCCCACACCGCGAAAGATGTGCCCCTGGAGCTCGCTGACGCCATGCCCGCTCAACGCGTGCGTCCGCTCGAGGCCGCTGGGCCCGATGATCGTTCTAAGCGCGCCGTACGCGGCAACGATTCCGAGCGCGGCGACGAGCGCTGTTACGACGTCTTCCCGACGCGAAAACCGACGAGCGAGGAGTGCGCCCGCGACTGCGGCGAACGCATACCACTGGGTCGTTCG
The DNA here is from genome assembly GCA_030777105.1 of Actinomycetota bacterium. Lineage (GTDB taxonomy): Bacteria > Actinomycetota > UBA4738 > UBA4738 > UBA4738 > JALYGK01. The sequence continues at coordinate 4,221 of JALYGK010000109.1, forward strand.
AAAACCGATCAGCCCGGCGCGGACGTCACCGCCTTGGAGGATCTGGACCGCGGACAGCGCAACCCATGCAGCGAGGAGGACCGTGGCGATGCGGCCGATACGCCCGAAGTTCCCCCACACCGCGGTCAGACCCGACGAACCGGCATCGAGCACCAGGCCGGCGACGGCAATGGCAAACGCCACGTCGATCGCCGCGGCGCCAACGACTTGCGACGAAACAGGCAGCGGCGTCTCGCCGACCAGGAGCGCGATCTTCAGCGAGCCTTCGATGCCAAAGAGCAAGACGGCGACGACGAAGGCGTATGCGGGGGCGACCCACGCAAGCACGGCGACCAGCGCGACGACTGCGACGACCACCGTGAACGCCGGCCACACAGAAAGCATGAGGAGCACGGCGACGAGTCCGGCTGCCGCGACCATGCCAAGCCGAATCGACACGGCGACGCGCCGAAAGTCACGATGCGGGAGAGGAAGTCGCGTAAGGATGCTGGTGCTGGCCGAGGTGCTTCGTCGAGCCATTCCGTGGGCGCGCCGATGTTAGCGCTTCGACACGTGTGGTTCCCGACGGTGCGTGTCGTGCGACGCACCGATGAGTGAGCGTCGCCCGGCCGTCATCGTCCCGACGTACGATGGCGCGTCCGTCCTTTCGCGTCTCCTGACGTCGCTTCGCAGCCAGACGTGGGAGCACGACGTGATCGTCGTGGACAACGGCTCGCGGGACTCAACGCCACAGCTGCTCGCCCACGAGTTCCCGGAGGTTCGGACCGTCTGGCTTGAGGAGAACGTCGGCTTCGCGCGCGCGGTGAACCGCGGCGTGCGCGCGTCCGACGCAAGAACGATCGTTCTCGTGAACAACGACGTCGCGTGCGAGCCCGAATTCATCGAAGAGCTCTGCCGCGCGCTCGCGCCGCCCGAGGTAGTCATGGTGGCGGGGATTCTCCTCCAGGCCGACGATCCCGCGAAGATCGACACGGCAGGTGTCCGATTCGACGAGACGCTCCTAGCGTTCGACCACCTCTACGGGGAGGATGTCGCCCTGCTCGACGACGACCCGGCACCTCCCCTCGGCCCGACGGGCGGCGCGGCCGCCTTCGACCGGCGCGCGTTCGACGACGTGGGCGGCTTCGACGAGAACTTCTTCGCCTACCTTGAGGATGTTGATCTAATCGCGCGGCTCATCTCCGCCGGCGCGCGGTGCCGACTCGCGGTCGACGCTCGCGGCATTCACCACCACTCCGCGACCCTCGGCTCCGGCTCCACTCGGAAGAACGAGCTGATGGGATGGAGCAGGGGTTACACGCTCGCGAAGTACCGCCTCCACTGCCGCCCTCGCCTCTTCGCCCGTGCGGCAGTCGCGGAAGCGGCTGTCACGGCGGGCCAGCTCGTCGTCGACCGGACGGCATCTGGCGTGAAAGGGCGCGTTGCCGGCTTCCGCGCCGGACTCCGCGTTCCGGCAGAGCGGCCTCCTCCGCTGCCGGACGACGTCCGCGGCATGCCGTTACGCGAACTCCTTACGCGTCGTGCGGCACGCCGGCGTCGCCGCTAGAGGTGGCGCGGCGACTCGTCTCGCGACGAAGCGGAGCACCGAAACCGTTCGGCGATGCCCCCCGCGGGCTTGGTCGCCGGAAGCTTCGCCGCTCCCTACCGGACGGTCAGCACGAACGTCTCCTGGCCACACACGTTTCCGAGGTTCTCTGCTAGCTCGAGGCCGGCGGCCGAAGCGAGGCTCAGGAAATACCCCGGGTCGACGTCGATGCGCCTCTCGTCGCCCACGTACGGAACTCCTGCGGTCACGTCGACGTGGACGCTTACGACGGCGACGCCATCCCTTGTCAAGACTCGCGCGATCTCGTCAAGGTAGTGCTTCGCATCCGGCTCGAGGAGGTGGGTGAAGAGCGAAGCGGCGATCGCGACGTCGACGCTCCGCCGTTCAGCAGGGAAGACGACGCGAGAGGGGCTCACCGAACCTCGAGGGTTGTACATCTTCGAACGGATGTCGATGTGGAGGAATTCGAAGCGATCGGGCGTGCAAGACGCGATGAAGTTCTGACACCACTGGACTTCTTGCCGCATAGCATCGAATCCCACGTACTTCCCGACGAACGGGTTTGAGACGAGGAATCTTGCTATCTTTCCACAACCGCAGCCGATATCGAGTACGGAAGAGTCAGGCTTCCGTATAGATCGGCTAATGATGTGGTGCCATGCGTCGCCGACCACGAGAAACTGCTCAAGGGAGCGGGGTCCACTTGCTTTGATGAGTGTGGGTGGAGGGAGTGGAATAACGGATTCCCATCGGCCGTACCGAGGATGGGTCCGCCACTGCACATCTTTTTCCGCTCGCACCTCACGTTCGAGTCCGCGCATCTCCGCATATCGTCGGACGACAGGAACCGCCTTCACGGCGCGTCTAATCCGTCGACGAAGCGCTACCGTTACCACACCCCCTCAGGAGCCGTCGGTCCAGGCCTCAACATCGCGGGCAGCGGCGCCGCGGAGCCTCGTCCGCTTCCCCGACCCCACCCGGGGTGGACGGCTCGCTCAGCGTGCGCGTTCAGCCTCAAGCTCTTGATCGTAGCGCGTCCGAGCGACGAGAGGCCGTACGCGGTCGACACACCTCAGACAAAGAAAGTGGAAGTTTCGTCGCGCAACGACGGAGACGCCACTCGCCTTCATGCGAAAGACGCTGTGCGTGTCGCGCGCGCACGCGAACGTGTGAGGTCCGCACGTATCCCGTCCGCACGGACGTGTGGTCGCACCACCGTACACGTCGGATGACCCCACGCATAAGACGGCTGGCCGACGACGTCTCTCGGCAACCTCCCCAAGACGCGGAAGCTTCTTCGCGCCGCGGTCGGCCTCGGTCACGTCCGTAGCCCCGGTCCATCGCCTTCTGGGTGACCATGTTCAGTTGGGACTGGAACCCCCGGGACCCGCGCAGACTTCCCGCCGCACTGCATGCTCGCTGGACGTCGGAGGCGCTGTACCCCCTGTGGCGACAGCGCATCAAAAACGTCATTGGTACCCGATCTAGGAGGACCCATTGAGTGTGGTCCATACCAGGCGGGCATATATCTGTCGAACGGGCAGCGCAAACGGTCGTTCACGGCGTTCCGCTTCTCCGTCGTCGCGTTCAGGTGAACTCGCGTGAAATGGGGGCGAAGGTCGCCGCGCAGGCTCGGAACTGTCGTCATCGCCCGCAAGGATGGCGGGATCTGGCGACGGCTCGGTACGGTTTAGGCGAACCGGTACGGGATGTTCCAGCGAACGTTCCGGACGCCGAACGGCAAGGGTCGCGTGCGCGCCCGCTTCGGCGGCGAGCGGAGTCTTCTCTTCGGCTGTCTACTCGTCACCCAGCGCCGCGTGGATCTCGACGTCTCTGCGGATGATTCGAGCCGCCCGATAGAGGAAGTAGTCTGCAAGGGGGCGAGGATCGGTGCTACCGCGCGCGACTCGGCCGAGTTGCCGCTTCAGCGTTCGCGCCAGCTCGCGCCGGCGAAAGCGCTTGATTGCGCGAGAGTGTCGACGTAGCTCTGGCGCTCGCAAGATTCCCTCGTAGAGCCACACGAGGTCGAGCCAATCGGCGTATTGACGGGCGTTGGCATTCGTCAGCGATCTCCGATGATGGCGGTAGGCCACGACAGGCTCATCGACGAACCCGACATCGGATGCCGCCATGATGCGCAGCCACATCTCGACGTCGAACGACTGGCGCATCTTGATATTGAAGAGCCCCGTTCGCTCGAAGCACGAACGCCTTACCATCACGGCAGACGGCTCGCCGATCCAGTTCTCGATCGGAGGTCGGCGTAACGCTGGAACGTACGCGTCAAGCAGCGCGCTTCCTCGATTGAAAGTCGTGAGAGAAGCGAAATTACGATCGAGGATGGCGTAAGTTCGCTCCCACTTCACAGCATCCGCGTCAGCAGGATCGTCGAGGAGCACTTTCCTTCTCGTGAAGCAGAGTCCTACGGTAATGTGTCGGGCGAACACGTCAGTCATCCTCTCGAGACATGTCGAGAAGAGAATGTCATCTTGATGAAGGAACTTGATCAGCTGGCCGCGCGCGAGCTGGATGCAACGATTATGGTTCGCCACCACTCCAAGTGTCGTCTGATTTTCAACGAGCCGGAGTCGGCTGTCCGCCCGTTCCCGAACGACCTTCATGGTGTCGTCGCTCGAATTGTCGTCCACGACGACGAGCTCTAGATTCAACATCGTCTGCGCGAGGACGGAGTCGATCGCCTCGCCGATCCAGACGGCGCCGTTGTAAACCGGCATGCAGACCGAGACAAGCGGAGGTGTCACGGGTCAGTTACGACTGCGGCACGGGCTGCCGGACGACTCGTGGATGCCGCAAATCGGCGGCATGTCGGGCGCCGCGGCGACGTGGGCCCGCGGTCTTGTCCTCTTCCATATTGTGCGTTGATGAGACTTCGTGTCACACGCGCCCTGACCGCATGTACTCCGCGCCAACGACCGCGGCACGTCCGCCGGAGACCACTTGACACTCTTGGTCCCGGAGCCGTCGATCCCGTTTCCATGCGGGCTTCACGGACACTTTGAGGTGCTCGTGGCGCCGCGTAGCGCCGGGCGAAGGGCTCAGCGTGCGAGACTAACCGCCCCACGGGTAGTCAGCCGGGTACGCGAGCTCCGAGGCGACGTCTCCGACGACCGCGAAGATCCGTACGCGCGGCGTCTTCGTTTCTCGGAAGAGCAGCCTGGTCGGAATCGCGAACGCAAAGGCGGCGTCTGCGAGCGCCGGAAAGCCGGCGTCTCCGAGCGCCGGCACGAGATCGGGCCGCGCTCCCACCATTGGGCGGTCGGACGAGTAGAGGAAGCGACCGTCGGAGAAGACGAGGATGCGGTCGCGGATCTTCTCCGCCTCGATGTCGGCCGCCCAGCCGGCGAAGTAAACGACGTTCGGCTCGTGGGCGATGTGGTCGAGATGGCCGGTTACCTTGCCGTCGACGATGCTGATCCGTCCCGTCGGAGAGAGGATGTGCTCCGTCGAGCCGGTAACCAGGCGGAAGGTGGACGGCTCGCGTTCCGGTGACAGCGACACGAGCTCTCCGCCGCCAGCCTCGATGCGAAAGATGCGCACGTCGTTGGCGCCCGCCCGAAACGTCTCCTCCGGAACGACGACGGAAAACCGGACGTCTCCCCGGGCCGCGTGCGTCGTCGTGACGGCGGCGATCTCGCCGTTGACCGAGACGGCGACGTCCTGGCCCGGTGCGGCCCCGGACCCCTCGATCGTTCCGTTGATGTAGGTCGGAACGACCTCACCCGCCGGGTCGAGGTTCTCGAGGAACGGCGCTTCGTCGATCGTCGCGCTTGCTTCCTCGCCCTCCCGGACCGGCAGGCGATCGAGCGCCATGCCGATGAGATTCGAATGCGGCCCGAGCGAGAAGAGCCGCCTCCAGGGCTCGTTCGCCCCGAAGCGCTCTGCCTGCGCCGAGAGGGCGACGTCCCGAGCCTCGCTAAGGGAGGCGGCCTGGTAGGTGCGTCCGTCGAGGGTGATCTGGTCTCGCTCCACCCCCGCGAGCGCGGGCTGCCCGTCCGTCGGCCACTCGAGCGAGACGTCCAGGATCTCCGCGATCGTGGGCACGATGTCCGTCACCCGGACGTAGTCGTCGACGACCCGGCCGTCCCGCTGTCCGGGGCTCTTGATGAAGAGCGGCACGAACGCGATGTCTTCCGGATGCTGGTCATTCACGCGACGCCCCTCGCCTGGGTAGAAGCTGACGCCGTGGTCGGCCGTGACGACGAGGAGGGCGCGCTCCTCGAGCCCGGTCTCACGAAGACGTTCGCGCAGACGCCCGACGAGGTGGTCGACGAACCCGAGCTGAAGCAGGTAGCGCTGCTGGGCTACGGTGACGAGGGAAGGGTCGGAACCCCACTGTCCGCCGTTCAACCCGGGAATAAGGTCGCTCCCCCCGACGGCCAGCGACGTCACCGGATACCGCTTAGCCGAGGGCAGGAATTGCCAAGGAATGTGCGGCACACCGATGTGCAGGAAGTAGAGTGTCGGACGTTGCCGTCGTTCCATCGCCTGGAGAAATTCACCGAACGCCGTAGCAGGATCGACGAATGGATTGTCGGCGTCCTCCGCACCGGGCGCGTCCCCGAACCCGCCCCAGCGCGCGTCGATCGAAGGGAGACGCGCAGCGAGGTCCTCCGGCGCGACGAGATGCAGGTAGACGATACCGACGTCAGAGGCAAGCGTTGGCATCCCGCCCGCGACGGCACTGGAGCGATCCTCGCCGCAAAGATCGCGTGGGCACAGGTTCGTGACCGGCTCCTGGACCTCCAGGTCGTGGCTTGCACCCAGGAGCGAGAAGAGATTCCGGGGATGATCCTGGAAGGTGGGAAGCTCACCCTCGCGCCACTCTGTTCCCGTCAGAATGGCGGGAACCGCTCGCTCGGTCGCTGACGCAACGGAGGTCGCGTTTCGAAACCAGGTCGACTCCCGTGCGAGCGCTGCCAGGTTCGGGAAGCGGACCTCGTCGATCTCGTGCTCGCGATTCATGATCGACGCGGTCGAGAACTCGTCGAAGACCAGCATGACGACGGGGGCTCGACTCGCATCGCGACCGAGCACGAGCTCCGGCTCCCCTGCCAAGACGAGCTTCGAGACGGGGGCGTTGAGAAGGAAGATGCCCGCAACGACGAGCGGAGCGGGTGTCAAGATCGTCAGGAACGATCGCGTGACGGAGGAGCGAGCATAGGCGATCGCTGCGCAGAGCCCGAGAGCGAGGGCGAGGGCGACGGTGAGCCAGCCAAGCGAGAGGTTTGCTTTCTTCAAGGCCTGCGCGGCCACGAGGCCCCCGAGTGCAGCGACGAAGCTGAGATGGAGAACGCGGCGAGCCGAACGTCCCACCAGGACGCGCGCGACGAGCTCGGCGGCCATGAGAAGGCCAGCAGGGATCACGATGATCGCCAGCGTGAAGGCGACGATGTCCCACCTCGTCCATCCGCGCACCGTGAAGAAGACGGGCGTGCGACCGAGGAGATCGAGGAGCGGTTGGGCGATTGCGAAGGCCGACAGGGTCGACAGATGTGCGATCTCGAGAAGGCGACGACTCGCGAGTCGTTGTGGAAAAGTCACCGAGCGGCCAGGAAAGATGTGCGAGGATTCCTTGTTGGACATTTCACTCGCATGAACTCAATACATTCGTCCTTTCATCGACCACGGCTCGCTACTTCGGTCGCGCAAAGTACAGGACCCGCGTCCGGCCGCCCAGCGCCTCTGACCGTTCGACGTGGAACCGCTCGGCGAGCGCGCGCTCGAACGGCCCCCGGTCGTAGTCAGGATGTGCGCCTGGCCGCTTGCGGGCGAGCAGGCGGGCGACGCGCGGGTCTTCCCGCGTCGCGAACTCGATGACGAGCGCCGTCTCGAGCCCGTGGAGCCAGGAAAGGAAGCTGGGGACTGGGACGTTGCCGGCGAGCGCGACGTGGTGGAGCACCGCCAGGCACAGCGTGAGGTCGGGCGTTCCGCGCTCCGCGAGCGTCTGGCGCTCGCGGCCGGCCCAACCGAGTGCGGGCGAGGGATCCGTCACGTCCACGACGAGCGGGAGAATCCTCGCTGCGCGCTCCGCTCTCAGCGAGCGGTAGAGGCCCTCGGCGATGGCGGCGTCGGCGTCGAGTCCGATGACGTACTGCGCGTTCTCGGCGGCGATGCGCGCGTGCCGCCCGTCGTTGCACCCGATGTCCCAGACGAGGCTCCACCGGCGGGAATGGACGATCTCGCGCACGAATGCCTCTTTACGCGCGGCGTCGGCCGCCGTGTACGAAGTGGTGGCGCCGTATTCGGACCATTCCGACACGTGCGGCCGCCACTCCAGCCCTCGCACGAGCCGCTCAAGGCGGCGGACGTTCGCGACGATCAGATCGGTCCGGAACCCCGCCGCCCGGAGCTCACGCTTCACGTCGCGGTCGGTTTCGCCGTGACGGCGCTCAAGCCGCGCGTGCAAGGCGACGTGCGTGAGAACTCCGCGCCGGAGGAGGTCGCGGGACGACATGACGCTTCGCGCCTCGCCCGGCGATATGCCGGCGAGCTTGCCGCGGAGCCACGGCTGGAATGGAATGCCCTTGTACGCTTGGAGGAGGAGCGGGTTTAGGAAGAGCATGCAGAACTGTCGGTAGCCCTGCCACGGCTCTCCCTCGGCGAGCCGCGTGAACGACCCGACATCGACAAACACCGGCGTCGCCCCCCGCCACTGGACGTTGTACGAAGATGCGTCCTTCATCATCAGGCCCTCCGCGACCGCTCGGCGGAGCAGCTCGAGCTGGAGGACCGCAGCATCCCGGAGCATCGAGAAAGGCCACTCGTACGGGTATGACACGAACGGGAGCCGCTCATGCTCGAGGACCGCGGCAGCGCGCCCGACGAGCGTCTCGGGCGCGGCGGCGCTGCTGAGCCGGCTCGTTCCCACCACCTTCCCCTCGACGACCGCGTCGGCGAAGAGCGACGACTCCGCGAGCGCGAGCCAGTCGCGGAGGCCTTCGTCGCTCAGGACGCGCAGCACGCGGCCGTCGTCGTAGAACACGCGGCTGTCCCAGTCGCGGAAGGAACCGGGCTCGAGGCGAGAGGCGGCCGCTGCCGCGGCCGCGGGCTCAGCGCTCTCCGACGCGCTCACCACGCCGTTCCAGCGCGCGGTGTTCCGCCGGCGGCGAGGTCGTGTCGGCCTCCTCGGCCGGCCGCTCGACCGTGGTCGGCTTCCGGATCCGAAGGAGCACGAGGAGACGGTGCCAGAACAGCTTGAGGAAGACGGCGGCTGCCGCGAGCCCTCCGAGGAGAATCTGGAGGATCATCGAGCCGCTGGCGGGATCGATGTAAGTGAGATTCATGTACGGGTCTCCTAAGAACGCGAGATCGTGGCGGAGGAAACCATCTTAGCGCCGGCCGCGGAACGTCGAGTACGGGATCTGCGTGTAGGCGCTTCTCTTGACCGCTTGACGTGCCGGACACGAGGACTTCGCTGTCACTCGACACGTCGCCGCACGCATCCTTATGGGAACGACGCCGTCCTCCGATGAAACACCATCGATGCCGCCAGCACGCAGCGCTCTCTGTCGGGCAAGGGCGCCGTAAGCGCACTGGGGATAAGTGATGCGCGGAGCCCAATGCTGCACCGCGATTGGTAGTCGAAAAGTACACCCTCGAGGCGCCGCTGATCCTCCGCCTCGTCTTTGAGGCTGGGCGGGTCGGCTTGTCGAGCGAAGCGGTGTTCGAGGTGCGAAGGGCGTTGGAGTAGGCGCAGGTGCGGGGCGTGGCGGCGAATGCGTCTCTCCGGCGGCAGATTGGGGCGCGGCTGGGGATCAATGGCCGACGCCGCGCGCGTTGCGGCGGGGAGGAGCCGCCGCGATATCGACGCCCACCGAACGGGTGGCAACTCGATCCACTTGAGCCCGCGCTGCAGCGGTTCTCGGAAGAGTGGCCGCAGATCAAGGTAGGCTTCCGCTCGCTTCGGCAGGCCGCGAACTTGCTCTTCGCCCTGGTGTCGCCCGCTACGAGCGCGGCTCGATCATCGTCACGTCCAACCGCCGCTCCGAGCAGTGGACGATCGGAGAGCGCCCCGAAACCGATGATGACCGCCCTGCTGAAGAGCGCCCATACCGCTCGACCACGCGTTCGGCCCGCGGATCGATGCGCGTGGTAGCCGCTCGCGCACGTCGACCACGGCGGGACAACTTGCGAGCATCGGTCCAGGAAGTGTGTTCGTTGCACGTTTCGTGCTGCTCACAACTCGCCTCGCTCGCACCGGCATGTCGTGGCTCACGTCACGACACAGCGCGGCCACAGCTGCCTCGCAGTGCGGCCGCGAGCAAGGGACCGCTCTCCCGCACGCGGCGCCGCGCCGCTCAGTCCGCGAGCGCGGCCCAAATCGCGACGACCTCACGCAGGAGCGCCTCCAAATCGTCGAGCCGGAGCATGTTCGGGCCGTCGCTCGGGGCCGAGTCTGGATCGTCGTGGATCTCGATGAAGAGTGCATCCACTCCAACAGCGACGGCAGCTCGTGCGAGGTACGTCACGAACTCACGCTGCCCGCCTGACCGATTTCCGGCTCCTCCCGGAGTCTGGACACTGTGCGTCGCGTCGAACACCACCGGGTAGCCGAGATCGCGCATGAGCGGAAGCGACCGGAAGTCAACGACCAGGTTGTTGTATCCAAACGTCGTACCCCGCTCGGTGAGCAGGATGTCACGGTTTCCGTGCGCCTCGGCCTTGCGCACGACGTTGGCCATTTCAAACGGAGAGACGAACTGACCCTTCTTGATGTTCACGGGTTTTCCCGTCGCAGCGGCGGCCGTTACGAGATCCGTCTGTCGACAGAGGAAGGCCGGAATCTGAAGGACGTCGACGACGCTTGCGACGGGTTCGGCCTGCCAGCTCTCATGGATGTCCGTCAAGACGGCAACGCCGACCGCGTCGCGGACATCTCGCAGGATCGCCAAGCCCGCGTCCAACCCTGGGCCGCGAAAGGAGTCGATCGAGCTTCTGTTCGCCTTGTCGAAGGACGCCTTAAACACGAACCCGACACCGGCACGAAGGCAGAGGTCGCGGATTCGCTCGGCAAGCCGAATCGTCGAGTCGCGGTCCTCGATGACACAGGGGCCTCCGACGAGCGCTAGGGTCTCGCTGCGGCCGACAACCAGGCGGTCGCCGATCGAGATCGAGTGAGTCATGCGGTCGCCGCGCCGATCACTCGCGACGGTCAGGGGTCGAAGCAGCCGGGGATCGCGGCACCAGGGCATGCTGGACATCTGACAGGCTCGAGAACGGCGTGAACGCTACTCTCTGGCGCTCGCACCACTCCGCCAGTCTGCTCTTAGCGAAGACGTGGTCTGCGGCGAGCGCTCCCTTGCTGTCACTGATGCCGTCGCCTACGAAAACCGTCGTGCGACCCTGGCGCTTGGCCTCGAGAACCGGCGCGCGCTTGCACGTCCCACAGAGCGAGCACGGACACTCGGGATCGAGGTTCGCGTACAGCACGGAGCCGGAGGCGAAGTCGACCGAGTTGGTGACGACCCGGAGTCCAAACGAACTGAGCGCCGCCTCGACGTAGAAACCGAATCCGTCCGAGACGACGGCTACATCTGCGCCGTGGCTTTTGAGCGCCTCGACGAGGGGGCCGAAACCCGGGTCGAGCGGGACGCTTCCGGCCGTCTCGCGCAGCAGGGCCTCGTTACGTGGCAGGCAGCGCCACTGGGCCTCGATCCGCTCGCGGCTGCCGATCTCGCCGAGCAGGAAACGCTGATCGGGCTCTTCCCAGCCGTCGCGGCCGAGCGTCTTCAGGAGGTGCTTGCCGACGTCGACGGCGCTGATGGTTCCGTCGAAGTCGACGAACACGGATGTGGAGGGCAGATCCACAGCCGTAAAGGATATGGCGGATGACTGCCTTCGCGCGTTGTTCCGGCCGCTACTCGGCTAGAAGGAAGCCGCCGTCGTAGTCACGACCGAGCAGAACCTTGCACTTCCACGCTACGCACGGCTGCCTCGGCCGCGGCACGCTCGCGGGTCGTTCGCTCGACTTCGTCCAGCAGCCGGCCGCGACGTCGGAGGACAAGCAGGTACGCGGCGATGGCGCAGCTGCCGGCCACGCTCACGATCGCGGCGCGCGCGAGCGCCACGCCGAGATGGCCGGCCCAATGCGCGCCGAGGAAGAACCCGACGGTCGCGAGAGCGGCCGTGCCACCAGTGAAGCCGAGAAGCGGCCGCACACGGCCGACGGCCAGGAGGAGCGGGCGGAGCCAGAAGAAGCCGAGCGAGATCGCGGACGCGGCGACGATTACCTGTGCTGTCCGCGCTCCGGGGACGTAGGCCGTTCCGAAAGCGAGTTCGATCACGTATGGCACGAGCGGAGTAGTTAGTAGGACAAGGCCGGTGATGGGCGCGGCAGCCCAAAGAACCGTCCTTCGCACCTGGTCGTCGAGTTCCGCCGACGCGCCGCGGGCAGCCAGCCGCGCGAAGCGCGGGTAGAAGACCGAGGTGAGCGGGCCGCCGATCCGAACGATCGGAGACGCGACGGAAAGCCCGATACGATAGAACGCCGCGTCAGTCGGGCCTCTCACAAAGCCGAGAATCAGGACATCGGCCTGCTTCGTGAAGCCGCCTACGAGGCCTACAAGGTCGGTGTAGACCATGAAGCGAATGATCTCGCGGAGGCGGCCCGCAAGCGGGCGAACGCCTCCGCGAAACCAGCTCGACCCCGTCTCGCGGTGAACGACGCGCTGAGCCGCGAAAATCATCACTACCCCTTCGATCAGGATTGAGATAGCCGACGCGACGACGAATCCGGCCAGCCCTCCGCCGGACATCACGACCGCTAATACGATCGCCAGCCGTACGAGCGCGGTCGTCGATTGGAGTTTCGCGATCGCGCCGAAGCGATCGAACGCCGTGAGCACGCCGCGTGAGGTAGCCGATGGAGCGGCGAACGTGAGCGAGCCGGCGAAAATCAGCAGAAGCCACCAGGAGCCGTCGGAACCGACGATCGCGCTGTCGACCCACGGTGCGGTCGTGGCCACGATCAGAAGCGCAAGGGCTCCGAACGCCGCATCCGCGAGATAACCGAGAGCGGGGACCGCGCGCACGCGGTCGAGATCACGGACCGCGCTGAACTCCGAGATGTACCTGACGACGGCTTCCGAGGAACGAGGATCGAGAAACACGTACACGAACCCGGTGTATGCGAAGATGAGAGCCGCAACGCCATAGTCCTGCGGCCCAAGCCAGCGCGCAACGACGACGGTCTGTATGAGCGCGGCGACGAAGACGACTACCTCGGCCGCGCCGAGCTTTCCGACCTGACGGGCAGCCCGCGACATCGCGATACGCGAAGCAGCGCGCCTCACGAATTTCCCTCGCGACGCACGTGCAAGCTGGGCCACGGGCTCAACGCGCGTCCTCACCTGTACGCCGACGGTAGATTGGTCGAGCCCGGCGGCCGGCTCCTCGGGCCTGACCTATCAGCTCCCGCCAGCGCACGGGGAGCCTACGGAAGCGTTGACGCGCACGCGAGACGGGCGCTGTCGCCGAGAACGACTGTCGAAGAAGTTCAGCTCGGCGCCCGCGAAGATGGAGCCGGAGAGCGAGCCGTGTGCCCGTTCATCGGCGTGATGCACGGCGCTCGATCGCCATCACCGCTCGCGCGTGGTCGAGGTCCTCCGGGGTGTTCACCTCGATCGCCGGCTCGTCAGCCACGCGCACGTGGATGTCGTAGCCGTGCTCCAGTGCGCGGAGCTGCTCGAGCGCCTCGCAGTGCTCGAGGGGCGTGCGCTCAAGCGTCGCAAAGCGAAGGAGGAAGTCGCGCGTGAAGGCGTAAACACCGAGATGGTGGAGCACGGGGGCATCGCCGAGATTGCGCATGTACGGAATCGGACTTCGCGAGAAGTAGATCGCATTTCCGCGCCGATCGAGGAGTACCTTGACCGCATTCGGGTCGTGGAACACGGCATCGCTCGCGATCCGGCACCCGACCGTCGTCATCAACGGACTCGCACCTTCGACGTACGGGGTCACCAGAGCTTCGAGCGTGCCCGCACTTATGAAAGGCAGGTCTCCCTGGACGTTCACGACGACGTCGGCTTCAGGCCGGCGTGCCGCAACCTCCGCGACCCGATCGGTTCCGCTCGAGTGGTCCGGACTCGTCATTTCCATCTCTCCGCCGAAAGCCGACACAGCGGCAGCGATCGCCTCGCTGTCGGTCGCCACCACGACGTCGTCGAAATGCCGGCAGCTCCGTGCGCCCTCGTGGACCCAGTGCACGAGCGGTCTACCACCGAGGTCAGCGAGCGGTTTTCCCGGAAAGCGGGAGGCGTCGTACCGAGCCGGGATGACTGCGAGAACCTTCACGGTGGTACACTCGCGGCGCCGGTCACGCCGCGACCGCTCTCTCCGGGCACGGCTTTGTCGTTTACCAAGTACGAAACGCGCGGAGCATACCATTGGAAGGAGCTGGCGAACCGTTCTCCAGAGTCGTATTCGGCGCGCCTCCATGCGCAATACGACTGGTTCGTCGAACAGGCCCGCAACCGCCAACCGAAGCTGATTGTGGATGTCGGATGTGGCGACGCTGCGCTCACGCACCTGCTTTCGGAAGCGACCGGCGCGCGCGTCGTCGGAATCGAGCCGGAGCCGCGAGGCATCGAGCTGGCGGAGCAGGCCCTCTCCGAGGCGGGCTCGCGCGCCCAGGTGCGGCACGGGCGCGGCGAGGAGCTCCCGTTCGGCGACGGCGAGGTGTCACTGGTCGTCATGTCGGAGGTCGTCGAGCACGTCGAGTCAGCGGAACGGCTCGTTGCCGAGGCTGCACGGGTGCTCGAGCCGTCCGGAACTCTGCTCGTCTCGACACCGCAATGGCAACGTCCTGACCTGCGCGAGCATCACGTCCGTGAATACAGGGGCGATGAGCTGGCGGAGGTGTGCCGCCCGTTCTTTGAGGAGGTTGAGGTCCTCGTCGCCGAGCCACCCGGGCTCTACGACCGCTATCTCTCCGCTCGATGGATCGCACTCGCCGTCAACCTCGTGAGCCTCGCCGGCTGGAACCCCTTTGGCCTTCGACTACCCGCTACGCCGCGCCGCGCACGCTGGCGCGAGTTGTTCGCAGTCGCCGCGCGGCCCCGGCACGCATCCTAGCGGCCGGTCCGCGCCGCGAAGAGCAGGACCCGAGGGCCGTTGCGTTCGTCACGCCTCTCGGCGACCTCAACCTCCCCGAAGCCACCGTTTCGTAGCAGCGAGACGATGTCGTCGAGAAGCAGCCACTTGGAGTCATCCGTCGTCCCCGAGAAGGGATCGTCACGACCTGCCTCTCGAACCGGGCGGAACCGGAACTGATCGCCCCCGGATGTGTAGACCTCGCGCGCCGAGTCGTCCCACGCGTAGTGGGTGTCGAGCATCAGCCCTTCGCCGATCCTCGGACAGAGCCATCGGAGGTGCGCCACGGGGTCCGACAGGTGGTAGAGGACGCCAACGTGGTGGCACAACGCAGTTCCCAGCAACTCTTCCTGCGCCGGCCGCTCAACATTGCAGGTGAACACCGTCGGATGCCAGCCGAAGAACGCGCAGCGCACGATCGTCTTGACGACGTTCTCGACGCGGGCGTCGACGGCAGTCACGCGCGCGCCGAGAGCGCAGAGCGCGACCGTGTGGACGCCCTCGAAGCAGCCGATCTCGAGGACATCTTTCCCCGCCAGACCGAACCGGGAATCGAAGCGCACGATTCTCGGATCGGGGACGGGCTGCGGCTCCGAGCGCTTGCCTTCCCAGGCCTGCCGCCCAAACGGGCGGCCGTGGGAGTCGACTGTGAAGCAGTGCCAAGGGAGGAGCGTGTTGAGGCGGTCGAGGTCCGCGTCGTCGAGCGGGTCGACGAAGCGGGTGGGGAGGCGTCCGTGCTCGTAGCGCCGCGACGCGACGTCACGCGCTGGCGTCTCTCGCCTCCAGAGCCGCCGCACGAGCCCGTTCAGAGCCCGATCCGGACGAGATCGTGCAGGCGCACGAGTCCGACGAATTGGCCGTCCTCCACGACAGGAAGCACACTGATCTGCGAAGGCCGGTCCTCCATCAGGCGAAGCGCCTCGTACGCCATCGTCTCCGGCCCTGTGGCGACGGGCCGCGACGTCATGATGCGGTCAGCGCGAAGCGTCGAGAGGTCCTCCGGCTTACACCGTTGCACGGTGCGCCGGACGTCACCATCCGTGATGAGCCCGAGCAGGAGTCTGTCGCCGTCGACGACGGGAACGGCGCCGACGCCGCTCCTCGTGATCTCGCTCACGAGGTCGTACCATGGAGCGTCGGGCCCCACTCCCGGCGCTTCCGAGCTGCTGTGCATCACGTCGCGCACCCGAAGTGAAAGGCGCCGGCCGAGCCGTCCCGACGGGTGGTTGAGAGCGAAACGCTCGGGCGTCACCCCCTTGCGCTCCATGACCAGAAGAGCCAGAACGTCGCCGAGTGCGGTCGCCACGGCCGCGCTCGCAGTCGGGACGAAATCGAGCGAACCGACCTCTCGGCCGACGTGCGCATTCAGGACGGCGGCGGCGTTTCGACCGAGCGTCGAGCGCGTGTTGCCGACGATGGCGACGATGGAGATCTCGCGGCTGCGTAGATACGGGAGAACGGCCAGCACCTCGTCCGTCTCCCCGCTGTTGCTGACGGCGACGACCACGTCGTTCGGCTCCAGAACCCCGAGGCCGCCGTGAAGCGCGTCGGACGGATGCACGAACACCGCCGGCGTGCCGGTGCTCGTGAGCGTCGCTGCGAGCTTGCGTGCGATGATTCCGGACGTTCCGACGCCCGTCACCGCCGCTTTCCCGGAGCACGTCGCCAAGAGCTCTACCGCGCGTCCTAGCTCGGCCGCGTCGAGAGCATCCGCTGCCGCCCCGATCGCCTCGGCCTCGTGACGGAGCAGGTCCGGGGCAGAGGCTAGGCCGACTTCCCTACTCGGTGGCACGGTAGCGAACGATAGTGAAGCGATCCGCTCCGCGCGACGCCCGTTCACGCCCCCACAGCTTCACGCCAGTGACTATTCTAGCCGCGAGGTCGCCGCCGGGAGGTCAGATGCTGGAGCTTCGCGAATGGATCGCCGCGGCTCGCTTTGAGCCGAAACCGTGGATGCTCCTCGGAAAGGGGCCCTCCTTTTCGAGGCGTCACGAGTTCCCTCTTTCCGACTACAACCTGATGTCTCTCAACCACGTCGTACGCGAGCTCAAGGTGAACGTGGCGCACATCATCGACGCGGACGTCGCCGAAACTTGCGCCGACCACCTTCTCGACCACTGCGACTGGCTCGTCATGCCGCGCCGGCCGCACGTGGATTTCAAGCCGGGCGACATGCTGCTCGAAGACTGCGTCGAGCGCATACCCGTCCTGCGGACGCTGGACGAGCAAGGCCGACTCGTGTGGTACAACGCCGCGACCGCTGATCCGGTGGGGGACTCGCCGGTGATCGGCGTTCACTTTTTCAGCTCCGAGGCCGCACTCAACATCCTGGGTCACATGGGGGTCAGGACGGTACGCTCGCTCGGCGTCGACGGCGGCCGGCGCTACAGCGCCGCTTTCAGCGAGCTGGAGTCCTCAACGAGGCTCGCGAACAGCCAGCCGAGCTTCGACGTTCAGTTCGCCGAAATCGAGGAGATCGTGCAACGCTGGGAGATGGACTACGCGCCGATGGTGGAGCCGCTGAAGATCTTCGTCGCGCTCGATGAGTCGCAGCTAGTCGCCGCTCGCGTTCTCGAGTTCACGATCCAAGAGCACGCGAGCCAGCCGGTACGACTAGTCCCCATGCTCGACATGCCGACGCCGACTCCCAAGGATGAGAGGAATCGTCCCCGCACGGGGTTCTCGTTCTATCGCTTCCTCATTCCGAGCCTCGCCGGGTACCGCGGGCGCGCTCTCTACCTCGACGCCGACATGCAGGTGTTCGGCGACGTAAGCGAGATCTGGAACGTTCCGATGGACGGCAAGGCGATTCTCTGCACCTCGCAGACGGAGGTCCCGGACGAGTGGAAGGACACGTCGTGGTTCAAGCCCGGCCGCCAGCTAAGCGTCATGCTGCTCGACTGCTCGCGGCTGCGGTGGGACGTCGACGAGATCGTCGCCGGCCTCGACCGCGGAGACTACACCTACGAACAGCTGATGTTCGACCTCTGCATCGTGGACCCGGACGAAATCGCCGACACGCTTCCGCCGGAGTGGAACCACCTCGAGCACTTCGAGGCGGGTGAGACGAAGCTTCTGCACTACACGGTCGTACCCACGCAACCGTGGAAGAACGACAGGAACCCGCTTGCGGAACTTTGGACCACGAGCTACCGCGACGCGGTGCGCGCAGGTGCGGTTCCACGAGAAGAGGTCGAGCGGCTGGTGCGGAAGCGCCATGTCAAGTGGTCGCTGCTCGAAGCGTTTCCGGAAGGCGCTCGTCGCTCGCTCGCGGACGTCGTTCTCACGCAGACGAGCGTCGTCGTCCAAGCGATCGAGAACCGCGTGCCGATTCTCCGCCGCCCGGCCGTCCAAGGCGTCAAGCGTCGCATTCGCCGACTCGTCGCCGGCGCAGCCTCACGAAACCCGTAACGAAGTCCCTCTGTCGTCGGGCGCGCCCGCCGGCCGTCGTCGCGGCGCGCGGTCACTACACTACGATCGAGTTGGCACGCGCGGGGCCTTAAGCGGGAGACGTGGCGCTTTCTGTGCCATGCGGCATACTCCGAAGGGCTTGGGCCGACGCAAGATCCGTGCCACCCGAGCTCCGCGTCGGCTGTTGGGCTGGCGAAGCGCGCGGCGGAGGTCCGCGACAGACGCCTCCCGGCTATGACCTCAACGGTCGAAACGCCACGGCTAACCAGTTCCGCTCCCGCTGTGTGTTGCGGCGAAGCGCGGTTTTCGCCGCATAGCGCGTCGCGTGAAAGAGGACCTGCGCCGAAAAGTCGTAGAGTTCTCGTGGACGCCCCAACTCGCGGCGGACGACGAGGCGCCGGTTCCGAAGCTTCCATGCTGTTCCGGTATCGATGAACCGCTTGGCGGCCGAGCGCTCGCTCAGGTGGACGACGCGGGCAACGTCCGGCGCGAAGATGCTCTCGATTCCGCTCCGTCGCGCGCGCAGCCCGAGATCCATGTCCTCCCCGTAGAGCTCGATCCGCTCGTCGAACGGCCCCAGCTCCCGCAGGACCGCCCGGGGGGCCGCGATGCAGGCGCCCGTGAGCCATCCCACCTTGGTGTACGTGCGCGCCCGCCAGGGCTCGCAGCGATCGCTAAGCCGTTCGGGCATCAGCGCGGCGGGGAAGATCGCCGTCAGACCGACTTCCCAGCCTCCGGGGATCGCACTCGCCGAAGGCTGCCGCGAGCCGTCCGCGTTGAGCAGCTCGGGTCCGCAGAGCGCGCCGGTCTGCAAGGCGAGCCGAGCAAGGTCGAGCAGTGAGTCGTCGACGAGGAGCGTGTCGGGGTTGAGGAGCACGACGGCCTTGCCAAACGCCTCGCGGACGCCCACGTTGTTCGCCCGCCCGAAGCCGATGTTCTCCTTCAGCATGATAACGGTCGCGGGCCAGCGCCATTGGCGCACGAGATCGACGCTCCCGTCGGTCGAGGCGTTGTCTATGACGAGGATCTCCGTTTCGGGGGGTAGGTGCTCTTCGATCGTGGGAAGCAGGCCGGCTAGCTCCGCCGCTGAGTTCCACGTCACGACGACGACCGAGATATCCGTCACGGGGGCCGATGCGTCAGTTGGCGCGGCGCACGCGCCTGATCTCCATTCGCGCAAGCGAGAGGATGAGCTTCGCGGAGATACCGGCGTAGACGAGTGCGTTCGTCGGTTTCCCGTGTCGCTTCGCGTAGTGCTTTCGATAGAAACGGTACATCCCATAGTGGAACGACCAGTTGACGCGCCGCGAGCGGGCGCGCGTCGCAGACCCACCCTTCATGTGTGTCACCGACACCGCGGGGTCATACCACGTCTGCCAACCCGATTCGGCGAGCCGGTAGCACAGGTCGATGTCCTCGATATACATCCAGAACCCCTCGTCGAAGAGCCCCACTTCCTCCACGGCTTCCCGGCGCATCAGCATGAACGCGCCGGACACGAGGTCGACCGGTCCGGGCTCTGCAGGAAGAGCGCGGTATTGCGCCAGGCCAGCCGGGACCTTGGAGCGCCGCGCCAGTTTCGTGAAGTGCCCGAGCGTTCCGAGGACGGTTGGGAACGATCGGGCGGCTGCATGATCGACTGTGCCGTCGGCGCGCTCGAGCCGGCAGCTCGCGAGGCCGACATTCGGCAGCTTCTCGACCACCGTCAGCAGGTGGTCAAGGGTTCCGGCGTGAAGACGCGTGTCAGGGTTCATCGCGAGGACGTAATCCGCCGAACCCGCCCGGATACCGAGGTTCGATGCTCGTCCGAAGCCTAGATTGGCGGGAGCGGCAATGGTCTCGACGTCGGGGAAATCGTTCCTGACCAGCTCGAGCGTCCGATCATCCGATGCGTTATCGACGACGAAGACGCGTGTCGCACAACGTGGTCGATGGTTCGCAATCGACTTGAGGCATTCCGGCAGGACGTCGCGGGAGCGGTACGTGACGATGACAATGTCGAGAGTCGGCGACACACGCGCGGGCCTACGCCGGTCGGTCGACCGTCACGGAGGCGCTTCCTCGCCCGTCGCCTCGCGCCACAACGCTAGAAGGCGCCCTTGCGCGAGATGACGGTCGGCAACGTGAGCGCCAGGATGCGGAGGTCGCGTCGCAGCGAGAGGTTCTCAATGTAGTCCCGCTCCACGGCGAGCCACTCGTCGAAGGTCAGCTCGCTTCTGCCGAAGACCTGCATGGGTCCCGTCAAGCCAGGCTTGACCGAGAGGCGGAAGCGGTGCTCGGGAGGCCAGCGCGCGACTAGCTCGAGGAGCTCGGGGCGCGGACCGACGAGACTCATATCTCCCTTGATGACATTCACGAGCTGCGGAAGTTCATCGATGCTAAGGCGTCGAAGCGGACGCCCGACGCGCGTGACACGCGGGTCGCGCCGAATCTTGAACATCGGGTCGCTAAGTTGATCGAACGACACGATCTTCCCGAGTTCCTGCTCGGCGTTCGAGACCATCGTCCGGAACTTGTAGACGCGGAACGGCCGGCCTTCCAGACCGGCTCGAAGCTGTGTAAAGAACACGGGACCCTTGCTCTCCAGCCGAATCGCGAGCGCGATGAGCGCCAAGACCGGAGAAAGGGCAATGAACGTCGGCGCGGCGACTGCGATGTCCATCACCCGCTTGAGAAGGAGCGTCGAGCGTGAGACTTCCCATGTGTTGTACTCGACCACCGGAAGGTCGGCAACGTGGTTGAGGCGCGCGGCGGTCCCAAAGATTCCGCGGGCGGGCGGTACAACGCTCAACTTCACCCGCTCGTCGCGGCACGACGCGAGCAGGTTCGCGATCAGCCCTTCGTCGATCGCATGCGACGCAAGGATCACACGGTCGACCTCCTCGAAGGGTAATGAGGATTCCCCGTTGTAGCCGGTTGACCGCTCGTCCAGCTGGTCGACCACGTCGACGTGGATGTCGGGGAAGAGCTCGAGCTTTCTTCGAGTCGCATCCGCGATCGGCCCGCTTCCGATGATGATCGCCCGCTCGCGAGGGACGAGCCGACGCCAGAGGAATCGCGCGACTCCGCGAAGAATGACAGCCGCGATCACGGCGATGGCGAACCCCCGCACCGCCGTAGCGATCTCCGGCGGCCCTGGGGGCGTGGTCCACAAGAAGAGTGCCGTCGCCACCGTGGCCGTCAGGGCCCACGCGAAGATGGTCGGGAGCTCGTCGGCGGTGAGATGCCGGAGCGTTCGCTGGTCGACATCGTAGAGTCCATGCAGCTTCGCGAGCACGACCCAGAACGGAGCGAAGACGACTGACCAGAACGCGAGATCGACGGCTCCGCCCGGGAGCAAGGCGAGCGAAAGACTGACGCAGATCGCCGCGCCGACGTCCGCGATCGCAAGCATTCGCCGCAGGAGCGCGTCGCGCCAAGCCCGTCCGCCCCGCTGGAAGAGGAACGCGTTCCCCGGCGCGCGGCGCCACCGGCCGTGTTGCGCGGCGCCTAGCGGCTGGGTGCCGTGATGTTCGAGCGAGGTTCGCTCCATGAGCTTGCCACACGTCCCCTGGCTCACGCACGCGCCAGTCTACGAGTGCCTCGCGACAATAGATCATACTTCGATTCGTGCCAACACGATCGAGAGATCGCCCTTACTCGACGTTTGCAAATAGGGGAGAGCGAGGGTTGAGCTCCGCAGCGCGGCGGAGGCTTGTCCGTGCCGTGGCGATCTCACCGGCTCTCGTCTCGATGCGCGCCGCCACTAGCCAGAGACGCCAGTTGACTGGGTCGCGGTCGATCGCCTCGCGGATCGACTCCTCGGCGCCGTCGAGGTTCCCGATCGCTTCTTGGACGAGGGCAAGCTGGAGGTATGGCGACGCGGCCCACGGCTGGATGTTCCGCGCTGATGCGGCGTCCTCGATCGCCTGCTCGGCATCGCCCTCCCGCGCCGCGGCCTGGCTATCCGAGATCTTGACGCCCGCGAGAAGCGGAATGATCTGCGCGCAGATCAGGAGCCATCCGGTGGCGAGGGCGGCGGCCCCCGCCGCGAACCGCCATCTTTTCGGTGCGTCGCCGGCGTCGCTGGGGAGCACACGCGGCCGCTGCGCAGGTGCCGTCGCCGGCCCGGTCAAGAATCCAAGGAGCGCGACCCCGATGATTGAAACGACGGTGAGCTCCCACATCCAGTCGACGCCGGCCGCGACGGCGTAGGCCACGAACGCTGCGAGGACCGCGGCGATGCAGAGACGCTCGTCTCCCTCTGATGCGAGCAGGCGTCGAACTCCGGACACGAGGCCCATGAGGAACGCGCCGGCGATGAGCGTGAACCCGACGATTCCGAGCTCGCCGAGCGTCTCGAGGTAGAGGGAGTGCGCGTCACGGGTGAACATTGCGATCGAGCCGTGCTGAGTCCACCACGCCTCCCATGACCCCGCGCCCTGTCCGACGAGGGGTCGGCTCTCGAACTGGTCGGCCGCCGCTCCCCAGAATTGCCAGCGGCCACTTCCGTTGCCGCTGAGAAGGTGGGCGCGGATGAGATCCGTTTCTTCGACGGCGGTCGGCGGAGCCTTGAACGTCTCGAACCGCTCGACGGGGTCGGAGGCTGCGATTCCGACGAGTCCGGCCAGGACCACGAGGATGACGGCGAGGTGTCCGGCGAACGACGGAACGCGGACGATGCCGGCGAGGTACAGGGTGCTTACGGCGTAGACAAGGCCTGCAGCGGTGCAAATGACGAGAATGAGGAGCGCTGCGCTTCGTCCTTCGTCTGCGGCCACCGGCGACTCGAACGGATCGTTCACAAGAGCTCTCCTCTGGAGGAGAACCGAGATGGACGCTGCGGAGCCGAGCAGGGCGACGGTGACGGCCGCAGCCGCCGGCCACCGACGTGGAGTCAACGTCAAGAACGCGACCGTTGCGACGAGCGCCGTCGCGAATCCGCCGCGCGACGACGTGAGATACATGGCTGCGGCGAGCGCTGGGAAGGCGCCGATGGCGAGCCCTCGCCAGACCGCAGCGTGGTCGGCGGTAGCAGCGCGAAAAAGAAGCGGAAACCCGATCGCGATCAGGATCGCGAGGCCGTTCCAGTACTCCACCGGGTAGCTGAGCCGTGTGAAGGCGCCAGGCAGGAATTCCGGCACTTCACCCCGGGGAAGGACGTCCGGGAAGAGACGTGTCGTTAGCGCAAGCAAGCCCGTCGCCGCGACCGCGATCGCGATCGCGTCGCTCCAGCGCCCTACGTTCCCGCGCGTCCCGGCGAGAACCGCGACGACGAAGACGGCGAGGTAGAGGCCCACGCGGTTGAACTCCGTGAACGCGCGCTCGGCGCTCTCCGCCCACGCCATCGACGCTGCCGTAAAGAGCGCGAGGCCGGCGAGGAATGCCCCGGCCAGCCAGGCCGCTCGCGGCGGGCGCGCGAGCGGCCAGAGGCCGAGGACGACGGCCATGAGGACCGTCCACCAAGCCGCGATCGCGAGCGTCGCGCGGCTTTCGATGCCGTACGACCCGCCGTCGAAGGCGATCCAGAAGACGAGCGCGGCGATCGCGAACGTAAGGATTGTTTCGCGAGGCCGGAGTGTCATTTGACAGCGGCTGGGATTGTCGTGACCATGGCTCTCATGTCGCTCACGAGAATGCTGCAACCGGGGCGAGATAAGACCGCGATCGCCGCTCCTCCGAGGAAGTCGCGGCCGCTCGTGCTCGCGATGATGCTCGTCACCGTACTCGCTTCGGCAGGGCAAGCGTCCGCACAGCTTCCGGATGATGCCTCGGCCGTCGATCAGTACGTCGAGGACCTGCCCGGCGCGGGCGGCTCCAGCGGCGTAGGCGTGGGCAAAGGAGGCACCGGTGGAACCGGGTCGGGCAGCGGGGTGCGACTCTCGTCGGTCGCGGCGAGCGCACTCCAGCAATACGGCGGACGCGACGCAGAGATCCTTCGCGAAGTTGCGACGTCACCGGTGTACGGGGCGCCACAAGATCGACTCGGCGGCAAGAAGGTCTCGCGCGACACGCGCGAAAGGATCCACTCCGGCGAGTTCGATCCGGGCGGCGCGAGCGCGGGGCTCTCTCCCGGCGATGCTGTGACAGCCGCGGTCGGCGCAGTGGAGGGCGGCGATTCGGCGCGGCTTGCCGGGCTTCTCGCTGCACTATTGATCATCTCCGGTGGCGGCCTAGCGGCCGTGGCCTTGCGTTACAGGCGCGGTTCGTTCTAGCTGCCGTCAGCGGATTCGGCGGATTTGATCGCCAGCGCGTGCGTGGTCCGCTTGTTCTTCGGCCGGACGCTCTGGGCGTCGTCGCGTGCACAGCCTGTCGTGATCGACGCATCGGCCTTCGGAGCTATCCGAGACGTCCCGCCCGGCGGGCACCCCGTGCCGGCTTCCACCCGCTCAGCTCGGCGTAACAGCATGGAAACGCCTCGCGACGCGCTTGCTCGGGAGGCCGAGCCGCGGGCCTGCCGCCCAAACAGCGCGCCGGCGTCTTCGTGGATTCATCCAACACCGGCGCAATTCGGGCAATCGCTTTGGCGCATTCGTCGGACCCGCGCCCGACCTGCGCGCCTCTGCTCCGCTGCGACGAGGTCGCGGACGTGGATTGGGCGGCCTCGCGGTCACGACCATGCGCGACGGATCAACACGGTCAGCGACCGGACGGGCGGCATGTGGCGCGGACGACGAGCCTTATTCCCCGCTTCGAAGCGGAGACTCGACCCGCCGGTCGGAGGCGCCGGCGCGTTCGCGATGCGCCGCGTTCAGATCACACAGCGAGGCGTTCCCCCTCCGCCTGCCGGCGCCTCGGCGCGCGGTTTCTGTCTTGAGACCAATGCTACGGATCAATGCTGACGGTCCGACTCCGTCCGAGTCGCCGCCGCGGGGCTGCCGCGCCGGCGGTTCGACTCTCGCTCGGGACGCGCCGCCTTCGACTTCCGCGTCCGGACGCCACCGGGAGGGGCAACGGAGACGGACGTTTGCTTGGTGCGGAAGCGTGCGAACACTGTGACCTCCATCGGAGCGCGCTTGCCCGGGCGGGTCGCGTGCCCGGTCGCTGGCAGCTCAACGCGCGTCGCAGACTCGGCGGGTTGAGGCGAGAGCCCGCCCCGCGTGGTTCGGAAGTTCTTTGTAAGGACGGCGGCCGGCCGCCGAAGTCTCCCGGAAAGGCCTCTATACTCGCCTCAAGAAAAACGCCCTCGATGCCGATTCCATGCTTGGTCGCACGAGGACGAAGGGGTCTAGCGAGGAGAGCTGATGGTTCACGCGTTCGACAGGTCGAGGCTTCTTCGCCGCGCCGTGTTGGCGGGATGTGTCAGCACGGTCGCCCTCGCTGTTTCGGCCGCGGCCGTCGCTGCGCCGGCTTTCCAGACCGGGTTCTACGACTACCCGACGTCCGCGTTCGACGACTCGCAAGCCGAGGCGGGGTTCGGTCGCGCGCGCGGTGCCGGGACGACCGTGATCAAACTGAATCTCTACTGGGCCACCGTTGCGCACGCGAGGCGGCCTGCCAATCCGGTAGACCCGGCCGATCCGACCTACGATTGGAGTTCCTTCGACAGACGCGTCATCGCAGCCTCGCGCCACGGTCTGCAGCCGCTCGTCACGATCAGCAGTGCTCCCCCCTGGGCGTCTGGCAACAACGGTTCCGACCGGCCGAATGTCGACGAACTCGCGCTCTTTGCTCGTGCCGCGGCTCAACGCTACAGCGGCAGGTTCACGCCCACGGGTGGAGACGCGTACGCCGAGATGCTTCCGCGTGTTCGTTACTGGCAGGTCTGGAATGAGCCGAACCTGTCTATGTTCCTGACACCGCAGCGCCGAAACGGCGTCTTGGTCGCCGCAGCAACCTACCGGAATATGGTCAACCGGTTCACGAACGCGGTCAAGGCGGTTCATCCCACGAACCTCGTGCTCGCCGGAGGGACCGGGCCGTTCGGCGTGCGGGACAACACGTCTCCCCTCACCTTCATGCGCGAGTTCCTCTGCCTGCGTCCGGACCTCACCGCCAAGCGGGGCTGCGGCCCGGTGCGCTTCGACATCTGGGGTCATCATCCGTACACGTCTGGGGGCCCCACCCACAGGGCGCTTAGTCGGAACGACATCTCGCTCGGGGATCTTCCGAAGATGCGGAAGGTCCTTCGCGCGGCCGTCGCGAAGCGCAAGATCGTGTCGCGTGGAAGGGTCCGGTTCTGGATCGACGAGTTCAGCTGGGACACGAGACCGCCCGACCCGGGCGGCGTGCCGCTCAAGCTGCACGCTCGCTGGACCGCTGAGGCGATGTACAGGATGTGGAAGAACGGCGTCACGCTGCTCGTCTGGTTCCAGCTCATGGACAACCGCTGGACCGGTGCCTGCGGAAACCCGTACCAGTCGGGCCTCTACTTCTGGTCTTCGAACATCGCGACGGCAAAGCCGAAGCCCGCGCTGCGCGCGTTCCGGTTCCCGTTCGTGGCGCTCAGGCAAAGCGGCCGCGTTCTCGTCTGGGGCAGGACGCCCGGCTCGAACGCGGCACGCGTCACCATCC
Organism: Actinomycetota bacterium; assembly: GCA_030777105.1. Classification (GTDB taxonomy): domain Bacteria; phylum Actinomycetota; class UBA4738; order UBA4738; family UBA4738; genus JALYGK01. Next base: position 30,781 of record JALYGK010000109.1, read on the forward strand.
AGCGCAAGGTCGGGTCCCGCTGGCGGGCGGTCGGGTCGTTCCGCGCGGGCGGCAACGGCGTCTTCCAGAAGCGCTACGGCGCCCCGTGGACGAGCGGCTTCCTCCGCGCGAAGATCGGTCGCACGACCTCGGTCCCGTTCTCGTTGGCGCGGGTCCCGGACCGGACGCTCTACCCGTTCGGCCAGCGGCCGCGGCCAGGCCAGTGCGACTGAGCGCCCGCCGAACGACCTAGTAGCGCGCGACGCGAGACCCGCTGGGCCGCGCGTCGTCTTTGAGGCGGAGAAGGAGGGATTCGAACCCTCGAGGGAGGCTTGTGCCCCCCTAACGCCTTAGCAGGGCGCCGCCTTCAGCCACTCGGCCACTTCTCCGTGCGCGCCATGGTAGCTCAGCCGGTCGCGCGCTTCGGCGCGACGGACCTGTGGGCGCGCGTCGACGGGGACGGGTCAGTAGCCGCTGTCGTCGCCGCCGTTCTCGTCGCCTCCGCCGCCGTCGTCCTCGCCGTTTCCGCCGTTCTCCGCCGGAGGCGAGTCGGGGCCTCCGTTGTCGCCCCCGCCGCAACCGGCGATCGCGACGGGCGAGAGGGCGAGCACGACTGCGACCAGGAGCGAGACCCACTTCCTGCGCATGGGCGTGCCGTACCCCGCTCTCGCCTCCAGAAACGACGAAGCCCGCCTCGAGCGGAAGACCGCGGATCCGAGACGGGCATTCGCCACCGCCGGGGTGGGAGGGAGCCGGCACTTTCATGATCGACCTCCCGGCCGCGCGGGCGACCCCCGGACGAGGGATCGCCGGAGCCTCGTACGTGTCGGCGAAACCTGCGCCTACGCCCGTGCCGACGAGAGGAGGCCGGGCACCGTCGGGTCGCCCGGCTGCGGCCTCGGGCGGACCTGGTCGAGCGTGCAGCTCTCCGGGTCCTTGTCCGGCCGGAAGCGGAGGAATCGCGTGCCGTGCCGGAAGCGCGCCCCCTGCCACTTGTCGTAGCGGACCTCGACCACGAGCTCGGGCGGGATCGGAGACCATTCGAGGAGGTCGGCCTTCGGGCGCCAGCGGCTCGGCTCGCCGCGCGGCTTGCGCTCCGGGTTCGGGCCGAGGAGCGGCAGGACGCGCTCCTCGATCTCGCCCCGGCGCTTCCCGGAAGCCGACGCTGTCCCGACGTGGTGGAGCTTCCCCTCGTCGTCGTAGAGGCCGAGGACGAGGCTCGCGAACCCGCTGGCCTTCTCGCTCCACGTCACGCCGGCGACGACGCAGTCCGCGGTGAGCTGCCGCTTGACCTTGACGACGCCCTCGCGGGAGCCGGGCAGGTAGGGGACGCCGAGCCGCTTCGCAACGACGCCGTCGAACCCGGCAACGTCCAGCCGCTCGAGCCAGGCTCGCGCGGCGGCGGCGTCCGTCGTCGCGGGGGAGACCTCGAGCGGAAGCCGCTCGACGGCGGCGCGCCGCTCCTCGAGCGGGCGCTGCCATACCTCCTCGCCGTCCCAGAGCAGGACGTCGAACGCGACGAACGAGGCCGGGCGCTCACGCGCCAGCCGCTGGACGCGGCTCTCGGCCGGGTGGAGGCGCATCTGGAGCGCGTCGAAGTCGAGCGCGCCTTCCGTCTCGATCACGATCTCGCCGTCGAGCGCCGAGCGGGCCGGCAGCCGCTCGCCCAGCCCTGCGAGCTCGGGGAAGTAGCGAAGCAGCGGACGCGCGTTCCGGCTCCAGAGGTGGATCGTCCCGTCGACGTTCTCGAGCACGCCGCGGAAGCCGTCCCACTTCGGCTCGTACTGCCAGCCGTCACCCGTCGGCAGCTCGGCCACGAGCTCGGCCTCCATGGGCGGGAAGGGAAGCCCGGCGGGCGGCTCGGCGGACGTGCTCATACGTCCGGCTGCGGCTGGAGCATGTGCTCTTCGTCGCTCAGACTCTCGGGGTCGAGCGCAACCTGCTCGAGCCGCCGCGCCTCCCTTTCGGCCGCCTCGAGGAGCTGCCGCCGCGTGTCGATGTCGAGGTCGGGCATGTCCCTGAGCGTCGAGATGCTCCCACGAATCGCGGTAATCGGGTTGGCGAGGCGGTGTCGCGCGAGTCGCTTGTAGTCCGCGAGCGCGCGGGCGTATTCCTCGCGGCGGTACGCTGCGTCGTCCTGTGCTGCGCGCAAGGCGTCCACGGTCTTGTCGATTCCGAAGATGAGCAGAATGACGACGAAAATGAGGAGCACGTCCGCGACGATTCCGAGCCGATCGTTCTCGGTCAGCGCCGCGTAGACGCGCTCCGCGCCGCGAAAGACGAAGAAGAGCGTGAGCAAGCCGAGCCACGGATACGCTCGACCGAACCGGCCGATGTGCCGCAGGACGATCGCCGCCAGCACGAGGTACAGGACCCCGAGAACGAGGTTGACGGCGTCGTTGAGGTCCAACGTCACGGCAAATTTCACCCTAGCCGCGTGAGCCGTCTCGACGGTGTCTGGCGGGTGGAGCGCGAGGCCGGTGTTCTGCCGCCCTTCGGCCTCAGCAAGCGCATCTTCGGCCCGAGCGGCTGGACGCTCGTCGCGGGCGTCCCGGCCGCCCATTTCCGCGTGCGCCGCGCGGACGAGGAGCACGCGACGCTCGAGTACGCCGGCGTGCCGGTGCGTGACGAGCTGACCCCGCGCTCCGACGGCTCCTGGGCCGGCCGGGGCCTGTTCCTGGGCCGCGAGTTCTGCCGCTTCCGCCTCGTTCGCGACGAGACGTAACCAACCGCGCCCGCGCCCCGTCTAACGGTCAGGGATGCGCAGGGTTGCGATCACAGGGGTCGGGGCGGTGACGCCGGTCGGAAACGACGCGAAGGCGACGTGGGAGGCGCTTCTGGCCGGGCGGAGCGGCATCGACGTGATCACGCACTTCGACGCGAGCGAGTTCCCCGTCCGGATCGCGGGCGAGGTGAAGGACTTCGACCCGACGGACCACGTCTCGGCGAAGACCGCCCGCCACCTCGACCGGGACGTGCTCTTCGCGCTCGCGGCCGCCAAGGAGGCGCTCGCCGACGCCGGCGTGAACGGCTACGACCCCGAGCGCGTCGGCATCGTCGTGGGCAGCTGCGTCGGCGGGATCAATCAGTCGCTCCAGCAATGGGAGACGCTCAAGGAGCGCGGCTGGTCCCGGCTTTCGCCCTTCTTCCTCGCCAACTTCCTCGTCGACTCGCCCGGTGCCCAGCTCGCGATCGAGCTCGGCCTCAAAGGGCCGAACTTCGCCGTCGTCTCCGCCTGCGCGACCGGCTCGTCGTCGATCGGCGAAGGAGCGAACCTGATCCGCGACGGCCATGCCGACGCGGTCCTCGCCGGCGGAACGGAGGGCGCGATCAACCCGCTCGTCCTCGGCGGCTTCTGCGCGATGCGCGGGCTCGCGACCGAGAACGGAGACCCCGCGGGCGCGTCGCGTCCGTTCGAGGCCCGCCGGAGAGGCTTCGTCATGTCGGACGGAGCCGCCGTCCTCGTGCTCGAGGAGCTCGACGCGGCGAAGGCGCGCGGCGCCACGATCTACGCCGAGTTCCTCGGCCACGGGACGTCCAACGACGCCTACCACATGGCCCAGCCCGATCCGTCGGCCGCGGGCGTCGTCTCGATGATCCGCCAGGCGCTCGACACGGCGGACGTCGCGCCGCAGGACGTCGACTACGTGAACGCCCACGGGACGGGGACGCCGCTCGGAGACGTCGCCGAGACGAAGGCGCTCAAGGAGGTCTTCGGCGACCATGCCTACGACATCGCCGTCTCGTCGACGAAGTCGATGGTCGGGCACATGTTCGGCGCGGCCGGCGCGGTCGAGGCGCTCGTCTGCGCGCTCGCGATCCACCATGGCGTCATCCCGCCGACGATCAACTACGACGAGCCCGACCCGGACTGCGACCTCGACTACGTCCCGAACGAGGCGCGGGAAGCGCGGGTCGACGTCGCGCTCTCGAATGCGATGGGGCTCGGCGGCCACAACGCCTGCGTCCTCCTCGGCCGCGCGGACTAGCGCTCACCCGGGGAAGGTCACCACCCTCGCGCCGTGGGCACCTGCGGCGGCAAGGCGGCGATCGGTGGTGAGAAGCGGAGCGCCGAGCGCTTCGGCGAGCGCCACGTATGCCGCGTCGTACGCGGTCAGGTTCTCCCGCAGCCGCCAGATCCGGTCGACGAATGGAGACGTCGGATAGCGGGTGACGCGCAGGTCCGCCAGGTCGCCCAGTGCCAGCCGGCCACGCCGTGAGGAGATCTCGCCGGCGAGCGCCCAACGTCGTACGACGGAGGTCACCTCGACGTCGAGGAGATGCGGCGCATGCAGGCTGTCCGCCGAGGCGACCTGCTCCGCCGCCCAGGCGCCCGTCTCGTCGCGCACGACGAGGAAGTCGGCGACGACGGACGCATCGACGACGATCACTCCCGCTCGTCGCGTGCCCGACGGACGATCTCCGCGGACGTCTCTCGCGGAGAGACCAAACGTCGCGACCGGACCCGCTCGACGAGCTCGGCCGTCGTTGGCGTCTCGGCGCTTCTCCTGATCTCCGCGAGGAGGAACTCCGAGAGCGACATTCCGGCGGCGGCGGCTCGCTCCTTCAGCCGCCGATGCAGCTCGTCTGGGACGTTCCTGATCTGGACGTTCGCCATCGTGCTCGAACTATTGCATGCGATGTGCATGTGCCGGGGCGAGGGCACGGGGGCCGCCGGTCCGCGTCGGCTTGGGGCCTACACTTGCGATCCCGCCAGCGGTTTCCCTCGGCCGAGTACGCGGAGCCGAACTTCGTGCGGCACCTGAGCGCCCGCACGCCGAACGACTCCCCGCTTCCGGGATCTCTGGGGCCTCGCCCGCGGACGTACCTGAGGCTCGGCAGGGGGCTCCACACCTTCCGTGTGCGGGCGATCGACCGGGCCGGCAACGTCGATTCCACGCCCGCGAAGCGAACCTGGCGGATCCGGTAGGGGACGCGGGCCGGTAGGACGAGAGCTCGGATCCGGCCGCATCCCGGGTCGTCAGCAAACGCTGACGCGCCGGGCGTTTCCCGGCCGTAGTGGCGGGAACGCCTCCGCCGTACCGGGAAGCGATGTTCGGAGGTTCGCTCATGCGTGCAACCGTCCCCGTCCTCATGATCCTCACGCTTCTCTTTGCCGTGCCCGCGTGCGGAGGCGACGACGGGATGCCCGGCGGCGACGCCACCATCGATACGGCCGAAGCGGTCGACGAGCTCGACCGTCGCGCGGACGAGGTCGAGGCGATCGTCGAGGACCGCGTGCGCGGGCTGACCGACGTCGGCTCGCTCGACGGCCTCTCGGGCGAGCTCGAGGGAGCGCGCTCGGAGCTCGACCAGGCGGCCGACGACGTCGCCGAGACGGACGTTCCGGAAGACCAGCAGGACGAGCGCGAGGAGCTCGAGCGAAAGGTGCGCGACCTCTCGTCCGAGCTCGAGGACGCCCAGGAGCGCGTCGACGAGGACGATCTCACGGGCGCGCTCGACGAGCTTCGCGACCTCGAGTCGGTCGAGGAGCTCCAGGACCTCCTCGACCGGATCAGGAACGAATAGACGCCCCCGCGACGGCGGCCGCGTCGAGCTCCTCGATCGAGCGGACGACGACGTCGGCCTCCGCGAGCGCGTCCTCGCCCGGCGGGTAGCGCTCGTTCGGGATCGCGACCACCCGCATGCCCGCCGCCCTGGCACTCCGAATCCCGTTGTGCGAGTCCTCGACGGCGGCGCACTCCGCCGCGTCGATGCCGAGCCGCCGGGCCGCTTCGAGGTAGACGTCGGGGGCCGGCTTGCCGCGGGCCACCTCCTCCGACGAGACGGTCGCGGCGAAGCACCGCGCGAGGCCGCTCAGGTCGAGGACGAGGTCGATGAGCTCGCGGTTCGACGACGACGCTAGCCCGAGCGGCCACCGCTCCGCGAGCCGACCGACGGCCGCTGCGGCGCCCTCGATCAGGGGCAGCTCCTCGCGGTAGACCGCCTCCAGGCGACGCACCACCTCGGCGGCGATCTCCTCGGGCGGCTCTCGGAGGCCCACGACCTCGTGCATGTAGCGCGACCACTCAGGCGAGCTCATGCCCATCATGTCCCGCTGGGCCGTCGCGGGCCAGCGACCGCCTCGCTCGTGGGCGAGGCGCTCCCGCGCCTCGTTCCAGACGTGCTCGGAGTCGACGATGACGCCGTCGAGGTCGAAGACGATGGCGTTTACGGGTCTGGCTGTGGCCGCCATGGTCTCGCGAACGTTCTAGCGGGCGGGGCAAGCCCCGGCCCCCTACGCATCTCCCTCCCCACCGTGCGCCGGCGTTGGCGCGACGCCTGTCTCACCGCGACCACGCCGGGCCGGTGTAGGGGCGAGGCCTGCCTCGCCCCTACGTTTGGGCGACGTAGCGGCGGTCGACGTAGAGGAGTGCGGGACCGGCGCGGCTGCGCTCGAGCGCGACGACCTCGCCGACGAAGAGCGTGTGGTCGCCGGTCACGTGCTCGGCCGCGAGCGTGCACTCGATCCAGCCGAGCGCGCCGTCGAGGAGCGGCGCGCCGCTCGCGCCGGTACGCCAGGAGACGCCGTGCCACATCGCGATCGGCGGCACGCCGCGCGCGAAGTGCTGGGCGATCGCCGTCTGGTCGCCCGCGAGGAGCGAGAACGCGAAGCGTCCGGCGCCGCGGAGGAGCTCGTGCATCGCCGCGTTCCGGTTGACGGCGACGCCGACGAGCGGCGGGGCGAGCGAGAGCGAGACGAGCGAGCCGACGGTGAGGCCGAGGCGCCCGCCCTCCGCGTCCACCGTCAGGACCGCGACCCCGGACGGAAACGCCCGCATGAGGTCGCGCAGCTCGTCGCCGGTGGAGCTCACGGAGGTCTCCGGGATGGCACGAGCGAGGCGGCGAGTGTACTCGACGCCCGTCGGGGACAATCGACCCATGCCCTACCTCCGCCTGATCGACGAGAGCGAGGCGACCGGCGAGCTCCGTGAGGAGTACGACGCGGCGCTCGGCCGCGCGGGCAAGGTCTTCAACATCGTGAAGGCGATGAGTCTGCGCCCGCGTGTCCTGCGAGAGGCGATGCACCTCTACAAGGAGGTCATGTTCGGCCGCTGCGAGCTCACCCGAGCCGAGCGGGAGCTGCTCGCCGTCGTCGTCTCGACCGCGAACGACTGCCACTACTGAATACGCGCCCACTGCGACGACCTCCGTGCCGAGGGCGCACCCGAGGAGCTGGCCGAGCACGCCGCGCACGACTACCGTCGCGCCGACCTCGAGCCGCGCGTGCGCGCGCTCTGCGACTTCGCCGTGCGCCTGACGCGCGAGCCGGCCAAGGTCTCGCAGGAGGAGATCGAGAAGCTACGGCAGCAGGGTTGGACCGACGCGGGCATCCACGACGCGATCCAGGTCGTCGCCTTCTTCAACTACATCAACCGCATCGCCGACGCCGTCGGCATCGGCCCGGAGCCGGAGTGGGCCGGCGACGACGGCGCACACGCGTGAGAGCCCGTCCGATTCTCCGATCAGTCGTCTAGGCTCGGGTGCGATGAAGGTCTTCGTCGTCGGGGCGGGTCAGGTCGGCACCACGATCGTCGAGGCGCTCCACCGCGAGCACGACCTGACCGTGATCGACGTCGATCCCTCGCGGCTGAACGCGCTCTCGTACCGCTTCGACGTCGTCACGGTGGAGGGGAACGGCGCCAGCCGCCGGACGCTCATGGAGGCGGGCATCGCCCGGGGCGACCTCCTGATCGCCTGCACGTCGCGCGACGAGGTCAACATCGTCGCCTCGATGTTCGCCAAGAAGCTCGCGCCCGAGGCGACGACGATCGTCCGGACGACGAACGTCGAGTACCTCGAGATCTGGCGCGAGCGGGAGCTCGAGATCGACTTCATGGTCTCGTCGGAGCTCGAGGCCGCGAACGCGATCGCGCGGATCGTCGGTATCCCGGCGGCCCGCCAGACCGACGTCTTCGCCGACGGCCTCGTGCAGATGGTCGAGTTCGACGTCGAGACGGCGGCCCGCGACGGCGGCGGCGCGTCGGCGCCCCTCGCCGAGGCCGCGGTGGAGGCGGCTCGGCACGGCGGCGTGATCGGGCGTCCGCTCCGCGAGGCGCGGATCCCTGACGACTCCAAGGTGGCAAGCATCATCCGGGGCGACCGCGTGATCGTCCCGCGCGGCAATGAAGCGATCCTGCCCGGCGACCGCGTGGTCATCATCGGTTCGCCGGCGGCCGCGCGCGAGTGGAGCCGGATCATGCGCCGGGGAGAGGCGGTCGTCGACGACGTCGTCATCTTCGGCGCGGGCCAGACCGGCGTCGCCGTCGCGCGGGCGCTCCTCGACCAGGGCATAGGCGTCCGGATGATCGAGGCGCGCGCCGACCGGGCGAGGCTGGTCGCCGAGCAGCTTCCGAAGGCGCGCGTCTTCCACGCCACGGGGATCGACGCCGAGTTCCTGGAGCGCGAGCGCATCGGCCTCGCGCAGGCGGCCATCTTCTCGATGCGCGACGACGCGAAGAACCTCTACGCGGCGACGCTCGCGAAGATGCATGGCGTCCCCTTCACGATCGCGCTCGTGGACGAGCCGATCTCCGAGGGCGTGTTCGAGCGTGCCGGGGTGGACGTCTCCGTGAACCCGCGCGCCGTGACCGCCGAGGAGATGGTGCGCTTCGCCCACGACCCGCGCGTCCGCCAGCTCGCGATGCTCGAGGGCGACCGTTTCGAGGTCCTCGACATCACGGTGCGCAGGGAGAGCGAGCTCTGCGGAAAGCCGTTCCGCGAGCTGCCGATGACGGGATCCCTGATCGGCGCGATCGTCCGCGACGGCGACGCGATCTTCCCCCACGGGGACGACATGCTTCTCCCCGGCGACCGCGCAATCATCTTCACCGAGTCGTCGCGCGTCCAGCGCGTCGAGAAGGTCCTGTAGCGCGGGACGCCAGCGGTCTCCTAACCTAGAGCGGGACAAAGCGGGGGCCGTCACGCTTCCCGTCACGGCCCCCTGGGGTCGCCGCAGACCCTAGTTGCATCCTTCACACCGGGGCGTCGAAGGGAACGCGGATCGACGTTTTCTTACAACGCGCTGCGGTAACGCTTTCGATTAGGCGGGCGCCGGACGGACCGGGTTAACCGCAGACCCTTCCCCTCGTCGGCGCCCGCTCCCGGACTGCCGGTTTGCGCGTGCGCCCCGTCTATGCCGGCGTGAGCACCGGCTTGAGGCTTCGAAGACCGCGTGAGGGACGACGGCGAGGTCTCGCGGACGCTCCGTCGAGTCGACGCCTGCGCCCGGCGCGAGTCAGATCCGAGGCCGAGCCCGTGTGATCAGCTCGGCATAGACGTCATCGCGTGTCTCGTGCCATTCAGCGAAGAGACGCTCGACCTCGGCTTCGGTGGCCGGGGGTTCGATTTCCGCGACGAACGGGGTGCGCTTGTGCGCGCGGCAGCCGTGGTCGCGTAGCAAGCGAACGAGGTCGTCGGCCGCACATGGGTCGCTGGTGACTATGAACATCGCCGCATACGGAGAGCGTTCCAAAGACGAGGAAGAAGGGAAGAGGCTCCCGCCGCATCGGAGCCCCTTCCTGGCCGCACTCCCAGTATCGAGCAGGAGTGGTCACTTGATCTATCGCTCATTCGGCGTTCACCCCTCCACTTCACTGGTCGGGGCAGATGCCCCATGCGGGGGAGGCGACGTTCCAGGCGCGGCACTACAACGCGAGTTCCAACGTTCGCCGTGCCGGAAGGGGGCCGCAGCCCTTCGGGCGATAGTGCGGACGTCTTGGAGAGAGGGGCGGGCTCCGGAGCCGCAGCCGAGCTCGCCCCTCTCTTCGGCCTTTGGGCGTCGAGTTTGACCGCCTACACGCGGAACTCGCGGAGACGCCGTGGGCGAGCCGGTCGAGTTCGCCGTCGCATCGTTCCTGCAACCGCGCCACGGCGGGCGGGCCCTCATCCGTCGAGCCGGTGCGGCCGTACTCGCGTGAGGGGTGCAGGGGAGCAGGTGGCCGTCCAGCTGACCGCTACGCGGGCCTTCGGGCCCTAGGACGCTGAAGGCAAAGCTCCGCGAGCCGCCCTAGCTCGCGGGAGGTTTCCCGTGCTTCAGTTCGGCCAGTTCTCGGTTCGCATCCGCGAGTTGACGTGCGAGATCGTCACGCTCATCAGCGATTCGCGTCGCGTCCTCAACGATCATCTCGACAACCTCACCCTCGCCCGGAAGTGGGGTGCGCGGTCGCACTTGTTCAACGGCTCGTCGAAGCTCGCGAACCTCTTCTCGCAGGGCGGCGATTTCCGCCCCTAGCGTCTTCTTCCTCTGTCCGAGTGACCGCAGGGCTTTCGGGCCTCCCTACTGCACGACCTTATGGACGCGAACGATAAGCGACATTGGGGCGGCCGCGAGGCGACAGGGGTACACACCGGGCGCCGCTCAAGGGGCCAACGAAGGATCACACACCGCCGGCCTCGAGGAGCGCCGCGCCACCGGCACCGCCGGGCAGCGAACCGGTGAGCGTCCCGAAGTCGCCGCCAGTTGATCGTGTTCTTGTTCGCGCCGAGGAAGACCTGGGCCAGCCGCCACGCCGCGTACGCGGCGAGCCCCAGGCCGAGCAGGACGTCTTTGTCCCGGTGTGGTTGCGTGAGGCTGTGAGCGAGACATTGTGAGGGACACGTTTCCCGGGGGGCGGACGGGAACCGCCCCCCGGCCTTCACCCGAGTGTGTTACGCGAGCAGCGTGCAGACGTCCTGGGCGCGCCCACCGACGACGGTGAACGACAGCTCCCCTTCGGGCGAGATCGTCAACCGCGCGTGGCCGCTCAGGAGCATCATCATTCCCGATGTCCCTTCTCCGAGCTCACCCGGAACGAAGAACCAGAGCCAGCGGCCCGTCCCCTTGAGAACGACACCACCGTCGGCAGTCGGTCTGAAGTGCGCCGGGCCCGAAATGTTGAAGACACGGCTCTTTCGGGGTTCGTCGACGTTCGTAAGTCGGATCTTGAGCGTGCCGGTGATCTTCTCCCGTCCGTCGCTGAACCGAGTGATCGTCGCCCGGTTCACCAACTCTTCGAGCAGGACGGGAAACGAACATATGTCTTCGATGACGAACGGATCGCTTGGCGGGAGGGGCTCTCGTTCAGGTCGTTGCCCCATCGCCGTTGGAGCAACAGCCAACGCCAAGGCGATGACGGCCAGGCCGGTCGACGCACGTCGATTGATCGTCATTCCCTCCCCTTTCGCCGCAGTTAGCGGCAACAGTCGCAAGGACGCGTGCGAATTTCAAGACCAGGTTCCACGTCGCCGCCTCCGGTTCGCCCGGCCGATGAAGCAGCGGGCGCCGGCGGCTGCCAGCGCTTGTTCTCACCCGTATGCTTGCGCTTACGACTCTCGTGAGAGCGAGCGCGCGCACGAGAGGACGCCGCAGCGCGTGGCTTGGCGGCCTACAGACGGCGGTAGCGCGCCTCGACGAGGCAGTAGAGCGCGAAGAGGAAGAGCCCGGCCGCGACGAGCCCGAGGAGGTAGCGGCCGTACGGTTGCGACGCGAGCTCCCGGAGCGCGCCGTCGAGTCCCACGGCGTCCTCGGGGTCGTACCCGACGGCGGCCTTGACGAGGAAGACGCCGATCAGGCCGAAGACGACCGCGCGCGCGGCGTGGCCGATCGTGCCCACGAGCGTCGCGGCCCGTCGTTCGCCCCCGCCGACCCCGGCGAGGTCGAGGTCGTCGAGGAAATCCTGCGTCGCCGCCCTGTAAGCCTGGTAGGCCGCGACCCCGATCACGACGACGCCGACGGCGGTGACGAGCACGACGCCGCCGGGCCAGCCGAGCACTGTCGCCGTCTGCTGCTGCTCGGCGCTGCCGCTCGCTCGGTCGCCGGCGACGATCGACCACGCGAAGAACGCGAGCGCCGCGTAGATTCCCGCGCGCCCGACCGAGGCTGCGCGCTCCCCCAAATCCTCGAAACCGTGCTTCCCGCGCGCGCCGAGGAAGACCTGGGCCAGCCGCCACGCCGCGTACGCGGCGAGCCCGAGACCGAGCAGGACGAGCAGCACCATCCCGAACGGCTCGTCGGCGAGCGTCCCGAGCGCGCCTCGCTGGTCCTCGGGCTTCCCGCCCGCGCCGGCGGCGACCTTGACCGCGATGACGGCGACGAGGGCGTAGACGCCTCCCTTGGCCGCGAACCCCGCGCGCGCGAGGGGCTCGACCCAGCGGCCCGGCCGGGCCGGGGCCGACGAGGCGGTCCCCGTCACGCGGTCGCCGCGTTCACAGCCGGCGGATCGGCTGCGCCGGGAACGGGCCCTCGGCGAGGAGCCGCCGGAAGGCGGGATACTGGCCGAGCTTCCCCACGGTGACGAGCGTGTCGCCCGCCTGGATCACGTCGTTCGGCTGCGCGCCCGCCACCGGCTCCGGCTCGCGGAGGATCGCGATGATCGTGATCCCGGTCCGGGCGCGAAACCCGCACTCGGCCAGCGTGTGGCCGATCGCCGGGCTCCCCTCGGGAACGGGGACCCACTCGATGGTGAGCTCGCCGAGCGCCATCTCGAGCTCCTCGACGATCTTCGGGCGCTCGTAAACGCCGCCGATCACCGCTCCCAGCTGACGCGCCTCGTCGTCTTCGAGCTTGATGACCGCGCACGGCTCGTCATCCGTCCGGCGCCGGAAGAAGTAAACCTCGCGGACGCCGTCGTTGTGCTGGATCACGGCCAGGCGGCCGCCGTGGGCCGTCGGCAGGCTGAACTTCGTCCCGACCCCGGGAAGCCGCGTCTGCGTTACCTGCTCCATCGCTCCTCCTCCGAAAGTCTAGGCGTGGGGAAAAGAAGGCGGCCGAGCCGCTTCGACTCCTTCATGAGCACGACGCCGATCACGGCCGTCGCGAGGACGTAGAGGCCCGCGAACGCGACGAGGTCCGCCTTCACGGCCGCGCTGAGCGCCGGGTTGCGCGACGCGAGCTGTGCGACGATGACCGTGAACTCGCCGTGGGCGACGAGCGCGGCGCCCGTGTTGAGGCTCTGCCGCGCGGTGAACCCGCCGACCCGCCCCGCCGCGAAGCCGGCGACGAGCTTCCCGACCACGGTCGCCACGACCGCAGCCGCCACCAGCCACCCGACGCTTCCGAGCGCGTCGAGGTCGATCGTGAGGCCGAAGACGAAGAAGAAGAGCGCGGCGAAGAGGTCGCGGAAGCTGAAGAACCGGTCCTCGAGCTCCTGGCGGACGGACGTCTCGGCGAGGATGACCCCGGCCATGAGGGCGCCGATCGCCTCGGAGAGCCCGGCCTTCCCCGCCGCGGCCGCCATGCCGACGAGGAGCGCGAAGCTGAAGAGGAGGAAGAACTCGCGCGGCAGCCGATCGAGGACGCGGTCGAGGAGCGGGGCGAGACGGCGCGACGCGACGAGCGACGCCCCGATGAACGCGGCCACCTTGACGAAGAGCCCCAGCGTCCCGTCGAGACCGCCTCCGCCGGTCGCGGCGAAGCCGAGGACGAAGGCGATCACGAGGTCCTCGAAGACGAGGATGGCGAGGACGAGGTCCGTCTCCTCGTCCGCGAGCCGGCGGAGGTCGATGAGCCCCTTGACGATGACGGCGCTCGAGGAGATGTAGATCGCGGCGGCGAGTACGACGGCTGCGAGCGACGCCCCGAAGAAAAGGACGCCGAGCGCGAGCCCGACGCCGCCGTTCACGACGAGGTCGATCGAGCCTCCGAGCCCCAGATGCCGCCCCGTGCGGACGAGGCGCTCGTAGCTGAACTCGAGCCCGAGGAAGAAGAGGAGGAAGATGACGCCGAGCTCGGCGACGAATTCCGTCACCTCGGACGGCCGGATGACGGAGAGCGCCTCCGGCTCGTTCGGGCCGAGCAGGAGCCCCGCGAGGATGTAGGCGGGGATCGCCGAGAGGCCGAAGCGGTGCGCGGCGAGCCCGAGCAGCCCCAGGACCGCGACCGTGACTGCGAGCTGGCTGAGCGTCATTTCCCCGGCGCAATCCTAGGAGGGCGTCGCGAGCCGAACCGCGAGTGGCGGAGCGCCGGACCGCGAAGGGGCGAGGCATACCTCACCCTTCGGCCACGCCCGCCCCCGCGGCCGCCCGGGGGCGCCGGGGTCCGGGGGCGGTAGCCTTGCCGTCCGCGATGGCGACGGCGGCCCGCACGCTGCGCTCGCTCCGGCCCGGCAGCCTAGGCGTCGACCTCGGCAGCGCTCTCGACCTCGTCGGCGGCGTCCTCAAGTACGTCGGCTTCGCGTTCCTCGTCCCCGCGGCGGTCGCCGTCGGGTACGGCGAGCCGTCCTGGCCCTTCCTGCTTGCGGGGGCGTTCACGGCGGCGGTCGGCTGGGCGCTCGACCGCGCGACGGGCACGAAGACGGGCGAGCTGGTCGGGCCGCGGGAAGGCTTCCTGGTCGTCGCGCTCACGTGGCTCCTCGTTCCCGCCTTCGGCTGCCTGCCGTTTCTGCTCGCCGACGTGCCGCAGCTCTCGAATCCGGTCGACGCGTATTTCGAGGCCGTCTCGGGCTTCACGGCGAGCGGTGCGACCGTCCTCACGGACGTCGAAGCCCTCGACCGCTCGATGCTCCTCTGGCGCCAGCTCAGCCACTGGCTGGGCGGGATGGGGATCATCATCCTCGCCGTCGCGGTGCTGCCGCGCCTGCGGATCGGCGGCCGGCAGCTGCTCCAGTCGGAGCTCGCCGGCCCCACCGACCTCGAGCGCATGAGCGCCACCATCCGCGACACGGCGCGGCGCCTCTGGGTGCTCTACGTCGGGCTGACGGCCGTTGCGGTCGTGCTCCTCACCGGCCTGGGGTGGACGGGGATCGACCCCGAGATGGACCTCTACGACGCGGTCGGGCACGCGTTCTCGGTCATGGCCCTCGGCGGCTTCTCGACGCAGACGGACTCGATCGCCGGGTACGCCCCGCAGACGCAGTGGCTGCTCGTCCTCTTCATGGTCCTCGCGGGCGTCAACTTCCTCCGCCTCTACCGGATCTTCGTGCAGCGGCAGGCGCGTGTCGCCGCGCGCGACGAGGAGCTGCGCCTCTACGCGGCCTTCCTCGTCGGCGCCTCGCTGCTCGTCACGGTCGAGGTCCTCGCCGGCGGGTTCCTCGAGGGCGGCGACGGGATCCGCCACGCGGTCTTCCAGACCGTCTCGATCATGACGACTACGGGCTTCGCCACGTCGGACTACACGGAGTGGGGAGCGCTCGCCGGCATGACGCTCCTCGCGCTCATGTTCGTCGGCGCGTCGGCGGGCTCGACGGGAGGCTCGATCAAGGTCGTCCGTCACCTCCTGATAGGGAAGGTCGTGCGGCGCGAGCTCCGCCAGGCCGTGCACCGCGAGGCCGTCGTCCCGATCCGCTTGAGCGGCGGCGTCGTCGACGAGCGTGCACTCCGCTCGGCGACGGCGTTCGTCCTCCTCTACCTCGCGGTGTTCGCGCTCGGAGCGATCGGGCTCGTCGTCGATGCCCGCCGCGTCGACGCCGAGATTGCCGCCTTCGAGGCGATCGGCGCCGCTGCCGCCTGCCTCGGAAACGTCGGGCCGGCCTTCGGGTTCGCCGGCCCGTTCGGCTCCTACGAGCCGTTCAGCGACCTCTCGACCGGGATCCTCGCCGTCCTCATGTGGCTCGGCCGCCTCGAGATCGTCCCGGTCGTCGTGCTTTTGATGCGGAGCTACTGGCGGCCGTGACCGCGTTCGCGCGAGCCCGGCCCGCCTTCGGCCGTAGCGTTCGCGTCGACGTCGCCGCCGCGCTCAACCTCATCGGGGCACTCGTCAAGTACCTGAGCCTCGCGTTCCTCGTGCCGATCGCGACCGCGCTCGTCTACCGCGAGCCGGTCTGGCCCTTCCTCGTCGGCGCGCTCGCCACGGCGGGCGGCGGTGTCGCGCTCGAGCGCGCGACCCGCGGCAAGGAGCGCGTGGGAACCCGCGAGGCGTTCCTCGTTGTCAGCGCGACGTGGCTCTTCGCCGCGTTCTTCGTCTCCATTCCGTACCTGCTCTCCGGCGACCCGGAGCTCGAGAGCCCGGTCGACGCCTACTTCGAGGCGATGAGCGGGATGACGACGACCGGCGCGAGCGTACTCGCCGACATTCCAGCGCTCAACCACTCGATGGCGCTCTGGCGCCAGTTCTCGCAGTGGATCGGCGGGATGGGGATCATCGTGCTGGCGCTCGCGGTGCTGCCGCGCCTCAGGATCGGCGGGCGCCAGCTCTTCGCCACCGAGGCGCCGGGGCACGAGCTCCAGAACATCACCGCGTCGATTCGCGACACGGCGCGGCGCCTCTGGGTGGTGTACGTCGGGCTGACCGCGCTGCAGGTGCTCGTCCTCGCCGTCGTCGGGTGGAGCGGCCTAGACCGGCAGATGAACCTGTACGAGGCGGTGGCGCACGCGTTCACCACCATGCCGACCGGCGGGTTCTCGACGCGCGGCCGTTCCATCGAGGAGTTCGGTGCCGCGACGCAGTGGACGATCATCGTCTTCATCGTTCTCGCCGGGACGAACTTCGCGCTCATGTACGCCATGCTGCGCCGGCGCGCGAACCCGACCCGCGACGACGAGTTCCCGCTCTACGTGGCGCTGATCGCGCTCGCTACCGCGCTCCTCTTCGCCGAGCTCCTGAGCGCCGACGCCGTCCGCGCCGGGGAGGAGGGGGTCCGCACGGCGATGTTCCAGACGGTGTCGCTCATGACGACGACGGGTTACGCGAGCGCCGACTTCGCCGTCTGGACGGGGCTCGCGACGATGATCCTGCTCGTCCTCATGTTCGTCGGCGGCTCGGCGCTCTCGACCGCCGGCTCGGTCAAGGTCGTCCGGCATCTCGTCGTGGGGCGGGTCGTGCGCCGGGAGCTCGACCAGGTCGTGCACCCGGAGGTCCTCAACCCGCTTCGCTTCAACGGCCGCGTCGTCGACGAGCGGATCGTGCGCAGCGTCGGGCTCTTCGTCCTCCTCTACGTCGGCCTCTTCGTGCTCGGCACGCTCCTGATCGAGCTCGACTCGGCGCGGACGGGTCTCGAGCTCTCGCCGTTCGAGGCGGCGTCGGCGGTCGCGGCGACAGTCGGGAACGTCGGCCCCGGGTTCGGGTTCCTGGGTCCGATGGGCTCGTACGACCCGTTCTCGGACGTCTCGAAGGCCGTTCTCATCGTGCTCATGTGGATGGGGAGGCTCGAGCTCGTGCCGGTGCTCGTCCTCTTCACGCGCGGGTACTGGCGCCGCTGAGGCGGCGCTTCCGGGGTCCGTCCGGCGGTCGCTCTACGCTCGGCGGCCGTGCGGGGCGACGTCCTCCAGCGCTGCGTCGCGGAGTTCGTCGGCACGTTCGCGCTCGTCTTCGTTGGGGCGGGCTCGATCGCCGTCACCGCGGGAACGGACGGTGCGCTCGTCGCCGTCGCGCTGGCCCACGGGCTCGTGATCGGCGTGATGGCGTCGGCCGTCGGGCACATCTCGGGCGGCCACTTCAACCCCGCCGTCACGCTCGGGTTCTTCCTGACGCGCCGGATGGCGCCCGGCCTCGCGGCCTCCTACTGGGTCGCGCAGTTCGGCGCGGCCGTGCTCGGGGCGCTGTTCCTCACCCTCGCCGTCCCGAGCGCGCTCACCGATCCGGTCGAGCTCGGCGCGCCGCTCGTCGGGGACGGCGTCGGGGCCGGCGCGGCCGTGGTGCTGGAGGCGGTGCTGACGTTCTTCCTGGTCTGGGTGATCTTCGCCACGGCCGCCGACCCGCGTGGGGCGTTCACGTCGATCGCAGGGCTCGCGATCGGGCTCACGATCACGTTCGACATCCTGATCGGCGGCCCGCTCACCGGAGCGGCGATGAACCCGGCGCGCGCCTTCGGCCCCGAGCTCGTCCAGGGCGCCTGGGACGACTTCTGGGTCTGGTACCTCGGGCCGATCGTGGGCGGCGCCGCGGCGGCGCTCCTCTACGAGGCGCTCTACCTGCGTCCCGCGAGGCCAGAGCCGGTCGGGCCCGCCGAAACCGGGCTCGAGGAGCCGCGGCCCGGCGACGCGGCCGCTCGCTAAGCGATCTCCGCGAGCGCCCGCTCGAGGACGGCTTTCGCCTGCGCGAGGCCGTCCGGCGAGATCGCGTGGGGGATCGGGTCCTCGCGGTAGACGACGTCGAGGCCCGCTGCCGTGAGCCGCTCCCGCGCGTCGCGGCCGAACTCGACGCGGATGATCGGGTCGAGGGCTCCGTGGGCGACGGCGACGGGGAGGCCGGCACGCCCCGCGAGGTCGAGCTCGAACCCCTCGACCCGCGGGACGAACCCGCTGAAGGCGAGGATGGCGGCGGGGCGCGCGCGCTCCGCGGCGAGGCCGAGCGAGTAGGCCATGACCGCGCCCTGCGAGAACCCGGCGAGGACCAGGCGATCCACCGGGACGCCGGTCTCGGCTAGGACGGCGTCGACCCAGGCCGAGAGGCGCTCGAAGGTCGGCAGGAACGTGGCGGGGTCGGGGAAGCCGACCTCGCGGACGACGTACCAGTGGTAGCCGCCCGGCGGAAGCGTGAGCGGCCCGCGTGGCAGGAAGCCGGCGAGGCGTCGCTCGGGATCAAGCGCGTCGAGGAGAGGCTCGAGGTCGTGCTCGTCCGCGCCGCGCCCGTGCAGCACGACGAGCGCCCCGGCCGGCTCGGCCGCGGCCGGCCGCCGGCGGTAGGTGAGCAGGTCGAGGCTCATCGGGCCACGGCCGCCTCGGCTGCCTCGGGGGTCAGACCCCGTAAAGAAAGGCGCACACGCGTGAAGCGCGAATCCGTGCAACGTGCGGCCGTTTCGGTTCGCCGGACACACTTTCGTGCGGAAGTCGTGACACTTTTGTGACGGGGTCTGACCCCGGCGCCGTGCCGAGCGGCCACGGCCCGTCGGGTCACGCGGCGGCCGGCTGGCCTGCCGCGAGAAGCTCCTTGAAGGTCGCCGCGTTGACCGGCGCCTGCGCGATCCACTCGCCGTCGTCGTCGTCGTCGTCGCCGTCGCCGTCGCCGTCGCCGTCGCCGTCGCGCAGCCTCTGCGGCGCGGGCGAGCGGCCGTTGTTGTTGAACATGGCGAAGGCCTGCTGCGCGCCGGCGGCGAGCTCGCGCATCGCCGCGGCCCACTCGCCGAGCTCCTCCTCGGAGTAGAGGTAGTCGAAGCGCTCGGCGGCGCTCCGTCCACGGACGTTCCAGGTCGACGCGTTGCGGCCGTGGAAGCGGACGTAGAGCGTCGGGCTGGTCAGCGCGAGCACGGTGGGGACGAGGTTCTTCGCCTGCGTCTTCGGCGCGTCGACGACCACGTGCGACGCGCCGAGCTCCTCGAGGAAGGCGAGCGTCCGGTCGCGGTTCTCGTCGTCGAGCCAGCTGCGGTGGCGGAACTCGACCAGCGCCTCGTCGCCGCGAAGCTGGTCCACGGCCCACTCGAGGTACTCGAACGACGCGGGCTTGGAGACGACGTAGGACGGAAACTGGAGCAGGATGCCGCCGAGCTTGCCGGCGGCGCGGAACGGCTCGAGGGCCGCGTGGAAGCGCGCGAACACCTCGGCCCGAAGCTCGCGCGACGGCCGCTCGACGCGACCCCGCTCGTCCGGCCGGGCGGCGTCCCGCAGCTCGGGCGGCAGCTGCTCGAGCTTCACCGGGTGGCGCGTCATCATGGCGAACGCCTTCACGTGGAAGACGAAACCCGGCGGGGTTCGCTCCACCCACTTCGCCACCGTCTCCTCCTCCGGGAGGCGGTAGTACGACGCGTCGAGCTCGACGGTGTCGAACCGTTCCGCGTAGTAGCGCAGCCGCTCCTCGCTTGTTCGGACGCCCTGCGGGTACCAGTGCTTGACGAGCGACTGGTCGGCCCAGGAGCACGTCCCCACGCGAACGGGCGGCGGCATCCCGCGATCCTACGCGGACGCGAGCGAGCCGCCGGGCGCGGCCGCCGTTCGGTCACCGCCGATCGAGGGTCGCGCCGTGTGCGAGGATGCCGATGAAGCGTTAGTGGCGTCTGCGGACCGTCTGAAGACCCTCCTCGCCCTTTCGCGCAGCCTCTCCTCGAGCCTCGACCTCGCGGACGTCTTGCGCGAGTTCTCGGCGCGCGCGGCGGAGCTCGTCGGCGCGACCGCGGCGGAGGTGTCCCGCTTCGACCGCGAGCACGACGCGCTCGTGATGCTCGTCGACTACGTCGGCGGCCGCGCTCAGATCTTGCCGGACGGCGGCGAGGTCTACCCGCTCGCGGACTACCCGGCGACGAGGCGGGTGCTGGAAAGCGGCGAGGCGATGGAGGTTCGCGTGTCGAACCCGGACGACGACCCCGCCGAGCGCGCCCTCCTCGAGGCGCGCGGGCAGCAGTCGCTCCTCATGCTGCCCCTCGTCGCGCGCGGCGAGACGATCGGGCTCATGGAGATCGTGGACACGGCCGACCGCTCGTTCGCGGCCGAGGACGTCGAGTTCTGCCGCGCGATGTGCGACGTTCTCGCCGTCGCGATCCACAACGCCGCTCTCTTCGCCGAGATGCAGGAGCGCGCCGACCGCGACACGCTTACGGGCGTCTACAACCGGCGCCTCTTCGACGACGAGCTTCGGACGGCTCTCGCGCGGTCGGATCGCAGCGGCGAGCCGCTCAGCGTCCTCGTCGTCGACCTCGACGACCTGAAGCGGATCAACGACACCGGAGGCCACGACGCCGGGGACGAGGCGCTCCGGACGCTTGCCGAGGCCCTGCGCGGCTCGGTTCGGGCCGGCGACACGATCTTCCGCCTCGGGGGCGACGAGTTCGCCGTCGTCCTCCCCGCCGCGACCGCCGAAGCCGCGCAGACCGTGGCCGAGCGCGCGCAGGAGCGACTCGGGGTCGCGAGCGGCGGGCGCTACACCTTCTCGGGCGGTGTGGCGGAGGCGACGGACGGAGGCGCCGGCCAGGACGCCTACCGGGCGGCCGATCTAGCCGCCTTCCGGGCGAAGGCGGAAGGCGGCGCGCGGACGCTTGCCGCTCGTCCGGACGACTCGCGCTGACGGGCGGCCCGGTCGTCCGGGAACCGCCCCCACGCGACGGGCGTAGCAGCGGCGAATGACGACGGCTCGCCGGCTCCGCGCGCTCGGCCTGCTCGGGCTTGCGCTCGCGCCGGCACGACCTCGCGCTTCTACGCCCTCGCGAACGGGATCACGACCTCGTCGACCCTCGACCGCCTGGTCGCGGCCGAGCACGCGGGAGGGCTCGAGAAGTCGACGGCGGAGGCGCTCCGCGAGGCGTTCGTGATCGTCTCGCGCGCCCGCCTCGAGAACCACGCGGCCGAGATCCGGGCCGGCCGGGCGCCCGACAACCTGCTCGACCCGGCCGAGTTTCCGCCGCTCGCCAGGACAGAGCTCCGGGAGGCGCTGCGCGCGATCGCGAGCGCGCAGAAGCGCCGGCGGCGGCTCGGCCGCCCGGCCCGTGAGCACTCCGTAGAATCGCGCCGTTCCGATGGCGGCAACGGAGACCGCTGGAGACCGGCTCGCCGAGCGCCTGTTCGAGGCGGTTCTCGGCTTCGGCGACGTCTACATGGTCTACGTCGGCGACCGCCTGGGGCTCTACCGGGCTCTCGGCGACTCGGGACCGGCCACGGCACGCCAGGTCGCCGCCGCGACGGGAACCGACGCGCGCTACGTCCGCGAGTGGCTCGAGCAGCAGGCGGTGACGGGGATCCTCGAGGTGGACGATGCGGCGCGGGAGGCGGGCGAGCGTCGGTATTCCCTCTCCTCCGAGCACGCCGAGGTGCTGCTCGACCCGGACAGCCCGCGCTTCATGACGGCGTTCCTCCGCATGATGGTCGGGCTGCCGCGCGCCCTGCCTTCGGTGCTGGAAGCGTTCCGAGCCGGCGGCGGCGTCCCGTACGCGGACTACGACGCCGACTTCGTCGAGGGGCAGGGCGACGCGAATCGCGTTCAGTTCGTCAACTTCCTGGGCGAGAGCTGGCTCCCGTCGATCCCGGACGTCGACGCCCGCCTCCGCGCCGACCCGCCCGCCCGTGTCGCGGACATCGCGTGCGGGTGGGGTGGTCGACGATCGCGATCGCGCGCGTATCCCAAGACGCGAGTGGACGGGTTCGACCTCGACGAGGAGTCGATTCGCCTCGCGAAGGAGAACCTCCGCGGAACCGGCCTGGAGGACCGGGTGCGCTTCGACTTGCGGGACGCCGCCGAGCTCGACGGCGCCGGGTACGACCTCGTCACGGTGTTCGAGGCGGTGCACGACCTCGCGCGACCGGTCGACGTCCTGCGCTCGCTGCGCGGCCTGCTCGCGGACGGCGGCAGCGTCGTGGTCGCGGACGAACGGGCGGCCGAGGAGTTCTCGGCCCCGGGAGACGAGCTCGAGCGAATCTTCTACGTCTGGAGCGTCCTCCACTGCCTACCGGTGGGCATGGCGGAGCAGCCGTCGGCGGGCACCGGGACGCTGATGCGGCCCGAGACCCTGCGCTCGTACGCCGAGCAGGCGGGCTTCGCGAGCGTCGAGGTGCTCCCGATCGAGAACGACTTCTGGCGCTTCTACCGTCTCACGCCGTAGGTTCTAGTACCAGATCGCGACGGGACGGCCGTCGACCGACTCGGGTGGGTCGGGGAGCGTTCGCGCCGCACCCGCGCCGATTCGCTGCGCGCTCCACGCGGCGGCCGACGCGTCGAGCACGTCGTCCAGGGGAACGGCGGCGGCCGAGCCGAGCTCATCCAGCTCGACTCCGTGCGCGCGGAGAAGCGTCAGGCGCTCGAGCGCGCCGCCGGCTGCCTTTTTCCGGTGGCGCAACGGCCGGCCGCCGTTCATGGCTCGAAAGGAAACCTCGGGATGGACCTCGTGCACTCGGCCGTCCGAGCGCGCAAGCCGCGTCACGTGGAGGATCCGGGGGCCAAGGGCGTGGGACTGGGCCGACACGCCGAGGCCCGGGCCGAACGGCATCTCGAGAACGTTGCGCGGAGGCGTGGTGAACACGGTGCTGGCCGCTCCGGCCAGATACGCGCGCGCGGCAGCGTCCGCTCTCCGCGGGCCGAAGCCGATCGGGACGTCCACCGCGATGACGTCCACGTCGGCCAGCTCGCTGAAATCCGTTTCGACGGGCTCGAGCAAGCGAGCGGACGCAAACGCGCCGTCGGCGAGCGTAATCGCGACCCATCCGCGCTTCGTGCCGTCGACGCCCGCAACCCGCACGGGACAAGAGGATACGGTCGACCGCGAAACCGTCTCTGAGCGTAACGGGCGACGATGAGTCGTCCGGCCGGACGCCCTAGGCTACTCGGCGGCGACGGCCACGGCGGGGCGGAGAACTTTCCCACGGTCCGCGGTCGTTGGTAGGGAGGGAGTGAGTTCGATGTCCGACCGCGCGATCGAGGCCGAGGGCCTCGTTCAGGAGTACAGGAAGGGGCCGCGCGCCGTAGACGGCGTCGATCTCGTCGTCGCGCCGGGCGAGATCTTCGGGTTCCTCGGGCCGAACGGGGCAGGCAAGTCGACGACCGTGCACATGCTGACGACGCTCCTCCCGCCGACCGCGGGCACGGCGCGCGTCGCGGGCTACGACGTGGTCAAGGAGGGGCCACAGGTCCGTTCCGTGATCGGCGCGGCGCTCCAGGAGGCGGCGCTCGACCCCCTCCTCACGGGGCGCGAGCACCTGCGCCTCCAAGCTGCGCTCCAGGCATTGCCGCGCGCGGAGCGAAAGCCGCGCGCCGACGCGCTCCTGACGCGAGTCGGGCTGGAGGAGGCCGCCGACCGCAAGGTGCGCGGCTACTCCGGCGGGATGAAGCGCCGGCTCGACCTCGCCCTCGCGCTCGTCCACCGCCCGCGCGTCCTCTTCCTCGACGAGCCGACGACAGGGCTCGACGTCCAGAGCCGGACGGCGCTCTGGCAGGAGGTCGAGCGCCTGGCCAAGCACGACGGCGTGACGGTTTTCCTGACCACGCAGTACCTCGAGGAGGCCGACGTCCTCTCAGACCGAATCGCGATCATCCACCGAGGACGGATCGTCGCCGAGGGCACGCCCGCCGCCCTCAAGTCCCAGATCGGCCGGCCGACGGTCGAAGCCGTGCCCGCCGACCCGTCCGCGCGCGACCGCGTCGCGTCCGTGCTCGGCCGCTTCGGCGACCCCGTGCCGTGCGAAGACGGCGGCGTCGCCGTGCGCCTGCGCTCGGGCGAGACCGGCCTCGCGGACGTGGTTCGGGCGCTCGACGCCGAGCGCGTCAAGGTCGAGAACCTCGAGCTCCACCAGCCGTCCCTCGACGACGTCTTCCTGGCCAAGACCGGGCGCTCGCTGGAGGGGGCGGGCCAGTCGGAGGAAGAGCTCGAGCGCGACGAGGAAGCGGCCGAGGCCTCTTGAACGAGGCCGTCGGAGACCAGGTCCTGCTCCTGGCGCGCCGCTCGGTCATCCGAACCGCTCGCCAGCCCGCCAACGTCGTCTTCCCGCTCGTCTTTCCGCTCCTCCTTCTCGCCGTCAACGCCGGCGGTCTCGAGTCCGCCACCCGGCTGCCGGGCTTCCCGACGAGCTCGTTCGTCGCGTTCGCGCTCGCCGTCCCGTTCATCCAGGGAGCCCTGTTCGCGACGATGAACACGGGCACGGACCTCGCGCGCGACATCCAGACCGGCTTCCTGAACCGGCTGTCGCTGACGCCCATGCGCGGCACCGCCCTGCTGGCCGGCCAGCTCGGCGGCGTGGTCGCGCTGGGAGTCGTCCAGGCGCTCGTCTACCTGTCCGTCGGCCTCGCGGTCGGCGTCCGGCTCGAGAGCGGACCTCTCGGCGCGCTCGTTCTCATCGCGTTCGCGATCCTCGTCTCCCTCGGCTTCGGCGCGCTCGGCGCGGTAGCCGCGCTCCGCACCGGCTCGGGGGAGGCCGTGCAGGGCCTGTTTCCCGCCTTCTTCGTCTTCCTCTTCATCTCGAGCATGAACATGCCGCGGAACCTGATCGAGATCGACTGGTTCCGGTGGGCCGCGACCGTCAACCCCGTCTCGTACCTGATCGAGTGCGTGCGCTCGCTCGTCATCACGGGCTGGGACGCGGAGGCGCTCGCGCTCGGATTCGGCATCGGCGCAGCGATCGCGGCCGTCGCGCTCACGCTGGCCACGCTGGCCCTGCGGACGAGGCTGACGCGCACGTGAGGACGCTCGCCGTAGCGGGTGCGGTCGCCTGGCGGACGTTGCGCACCGTCTTCACGAACCCGTCCCTGTTCATTCCGTCGCTCGTCTTCCCGCTCTTCTTCTTCATCGCCTTCGCCGGCGGTCTCTCTCGCGTCGACGAGGTCCCCGGCTTCGACTTCCCGCTCGGGTACACGGCCTTCCAGTTCGTCTTCGTCCTCCTCCAGTCGGCGGCGTTCGGCGGCGTCTTCACGGGCTTCGGCATCGCCCGCGACTTCGAGAGCGGCTTTGCGCGCAGGCTTCTCCTTGCCGCGCCGAACCGCATCGGCATCGTCATGGGCTACGCGACCGCGGCGCTCGCACGCTGGCTCGTCACCGCGGCGGTTCTGACGGGGGTGGCCCTCGCCGCCGGGATGCAGGTCGGCGGGAACGGCGTCGACCTCTTTGGGCTCTACGCGCTCGCCCTGGTCGTCAGCCTCGCGGCGGTCCTGTGGGCCGCCGGCGTCGCCATGCGGTTGCGGACGATGCAGGCCGGGCCGGTCATGCAGATGCCCGTCTTCCTCGTCCTCTTCTTCGCTCCCGTCTACGTCCCCCTCTCGCTGCTCGAGGGCTGGATCCACGCGCTCGCGGTGGTCAACCCCGTGACCCGCGTGCTGGAGGCGGGCCGCGGGCTGCTCGCCGGCTCGCCGACGGAGGTCGCGTTCGCGTTCACGGTCGCGTTCGGGCTCGCCGCGGCATTCTCGCTCTGGGCGGTTCGCGGCCTGCGGAGCGCCGAGCACGCCGGCTAGTTCCAGGCGAATCAGTCGGGGAGCAGCGGCACGGAAAGGCCCTGGTCGCGGCCGAGCAGGACGGCACGGATGACCGCGTTTGGCCCGAACCGCTCGCGGATTTCGTCGAGGGCGGCGTCGAGGGCGCGCCCGTCGCGCCCGTCGAGCGGTAGGTTTATATTTATAGATCCGTCGTCGTCCAGG
>JALYGK010000110.1 GCA_030777105.1 Actinomycetota bacterium
CGGTTCCCGTATAGAACGCCTCGTCGGCGGTGTACAGGTCGAACCGGGAGAGGTTCTGTTCGACCACCGTGTAGCCCTGGTCCATGGCAATCGTGATTATCGAATCTCTGGTGATTCCGTCGAGGCATCCCGCTGAGAACGGCGGCGTGTAGAGCACCCCATCTCTGACGATGAAGATGTTCTCGCCCGGTCCGTCCGTGACGTGTCCGGCCATGTTCAGCATGATCCCCTCGTCATAGCCGGCGTCGAGAGCTTCGACCTTCGCGAGCCCTGAGTTGATGTACTGCCCGGTGGCTTTCGCCCCGGGGGGAAGGACGTTATGGTCGGTTCGCTTCCACGACGAGATCTTGGCCCGGACGCCGGTTTCCAACGATTCCTCGCCGAGATACACGCCCCACGGCCAGCAGGAGATGCTGACGTTGACCGGAGCGTGCAGAGGATTGAGCCCCATCTCCCCGTAGCCCCGGTACGCCAGCGGACGGATGTAGCACGAGGTGAGGCCGTTCTCCCGAACCGTGTCCTTCACGCCCTGCACGAGCTCCTCGACGGAGAACGGAATCTCCAGGTGGTACACGTGCGCGGACCGAAACAACCGCCGTATGTGATCGGTCAACCGAAACACCGCCGCACCGCGCTTGGTTTCGTACGCGCGAACGCCCTCGAACACGCCGCTGCCGTAGTGGAGGGCATGGGTCAGGACGTGGATGGTGGCGTCCTCCCAGTTCACGAGCTTCCCGTCCATCCAGATCTTGTCGACAGGCTGAATCGGCACCTCGGTCCCTCCTTTTCCCGCTCGTAGCTCAGGGCCGGTGTCGCGGGGGAAGCACGTTTGAAGACACCAGAGCGCAAGGATACCCGGCGGCGAACGGCGGTGACGCGGCGCCGCTCAGTTCGGTAGGACCAACGACCGAAGCCGCTCCGTGCCCACCGAGCGCTCGATTTCGGCGAGAACTTCGGAGGGTATGGGGCTGTCGACGGTCACGCACATCAGCGCCAGCCCACCGGCCTGCCGCCGGCCGACCTCCATGCTCGCGATGTTCACCCCTGCCTGTCCGAGAAGGGTTCCGACGGTTCCGATGACGCCGGGGCGGTCCTCGTACAAGAAGAACGCCATGTACTTCGCCGGCGCCAGGTCGACGTCGAAGTCGTAGATCTGGACGACCCGCTCGCCCCCACGCTTCCCGACCAACGTTCCGGACACCGCGACTTCGCCCGCGTCGGTTTCCGCTCGAAGCGTCATGAGGTTCACGTAATCCCGAGACGCCGTGGACCGGGTTTCGGAAACGCGAAGCCCGCGTTCGTCGGCGATCACCGGAGCGTTGACGAAGGACACCGGCTCGTGGACGAACCGGGCCAGCGCGCCCTTCAGGGCGGCCACTGTCAGAATCCGCGTGTCCTGCTCCGCGAGCTGCCCGAGGTACTCCGCTTCGATGGACCCGATCGCCGCCTCGGCAAGCCCGGTAACGATGGCTCCGAGTTTTTCGGCGATTGGAAGGAACGCGCGGACGTGCTCACTCACGTCCGCCGCGGGGACGTTCACCGCATACGGAACGAACTCGCCGCGGAGCGCGAGGCTGACCATCTCGGCGATGGCCGTGCCGGCCTTGTCCTGCGCTTCGCGCGTGGACGCGCCGAGGTGGGGGGTCGCCACGACGTTGTCGTAAACCAGAAGAGGATGGGCCTTCGGGACGGGTTCCTGGGAGAACACGTCGAGGGCGGCGCCGCCCAATCGCCCGTCGCGAAGCGCGTTCACCAACGCCCGCTCGTCCACGATGCCTCCCCGCGAGGTATTCACGATCCTGGCGTCCGGCTTGAGGAGCCCGAGCTCCCTCTCCCCGATCAATCCCTCT
Source organism: Actinomycetota bacterium (assembly GCA_030777105.1). GTDB lineage: Bacteria > Actinomycetota > UBA4738 > UBA4738 > UBA4738 > JALYGK01. Next base: position 1,851 of record JALYGK010000110.1, read on the forward strand.
GTCTCCGGAGTGCGAGGAAGGTGGATGGTCAGAAAGTCGGCCTGCACCAGCACCGCCTCCAGGCTTGGCATGACCTCGACTCCCAGCGTCCTGGCGCGCTCCCTCGATACGAAGGGGTCGTAGGCGAGCACGCGCATGCCGAAGGCGGCGGCGCGTTGGGCGACCAGCGAACCGACCCGGCCCAGTCCCACCACCCCCAGCGTCTTGCCGTGGAGCTCGACGCCCTGAAAGCGCTCACGGTCCCACCGTCCTGCCTTCACCGCGGCGTGGGCCTGCGGGATGTTCCTCGCCTGCGCGAGCATCAGCGCCATGGTGTGCTCCGCAGCGGCGGCGATGTTCGATTGCGGCGCGTTCACCACCAGGATCCCTCGCCTGGTGGCGGCTTCGACGTCGACGTTGTCGAGTCCGATTCCGGCTCGCCCAATGACCCTCAGCGCGTCCGCCCGGTCGATGACCTCGGCCGTGACCTTCGTCTGCGACCGGATGACCAGGCCTTCGTATTCGCCGACGGCCTCCGGCAGGCCCGCCGACGCGAGGTCGTGACGCACTTCAACTTCGAAATCGCGCCGAAGGAGTTCGAGTCCGGCCTCGGAAAGGGGCTCGGTGACCAGGACCTTCATGGGTTTGCGGCGAACACTTCTTCTGCCGCGGCCACCGCCGCACCCCGCTTGGCCGGATAGCCCATCTCCTCGAGCGTCATCTCCAGCGCGGCCAGGCACCGCACGATGTCGAATCGGTCGTAGTAGCCGAGGTGGCCGATCCGGAACACGTTGCCCTTGAGCGGGCCCTGGCCCGGCGCGAGGATGATGCGGTGCTCCCGGCGAATGCGCGCCACCAGCTCGTCGCCGTCGATTCCCTCAGGGGCGCGGATGGCGGTGACGGCCCACGCCTTCTCGGGGTCCTCACCGAACAGGTCGAGCCCAAGCGCCTGGACGCCTTCCTTCACGGCCGCGGACAGGACCCGGTGGCGCTCGAGCACCTGGTCCGGCCCCTCGTCGAAGTAGAGACGAAGCGCCGCCCGCATGCCGAGCATCAGGGAGATCGCTGGCGTGTAGGGGTTCTCAGGATCCTTCCGCTCGTACGACGCCTTGTACTGCGACCAGTCGAAGTAGAACCGGGGGTTCGTCGCGGCCTTCGACGCTTCCCAGGCCGCGTCGGAGACCGAGACGAACGCCAAACCCGGCGTCATCATGAGCGCCTTCTGAGAACCGCCGACCGCCACGTCCACGCCCCAGTCGTCTCCGGAGAAGGGCACCGCCCCGAGGCTCGAGATGACGTCGACCACCAGCAGCGCTCCAAGCGACTTCGTCACTCCGCCGATCTCCTCCACGTCGTGAATGACGCCGGTCGAGGTCTCGCTGTGCTGCATGAGCACTGCCTTCGTGGGCGCCTCTTCCAACGCAGCGCGGACGTCGTCGGCGTCCGCGGCGCTTCCCCATTCGTAATCGATGGTTCGAACGTCCAGGCCGAACGCCTTGGCGATCTTGGCGAACCGCTCTCCGAAGTACCCTGCGACGGGGACGACCACCCGGTCCCCCGGAGAGAAGAGGTTCGCCACGGCCGACTCCATGCCGCCGGTTCCGGACGACGTGAACACGAACACGTCCGACTTGGTTTGCAAGATCTTCTGGAGCCCTTCGGTGACCTCTTTGAGCAGCTCGCCGTACCCAGGCCCGCGGTGGTACACGAGCGGGCTCCCCTGAGCTTGGAGGACTTCGGGTGGCACCGGCGTGGGGCCGGGGGTCATGAGGATCTCAGGCTTTTCCACGGTTGCTCTCCTTTACGGGGAAGTCCGATCGGCCTCGCGACCCACGTGGGTCCCTAGGACCGCAGGGTATCAATCGGATAGGCGCTGGCGTAACAGATCCTGTGCGACCTTCGGGTTGGCCGATCCGCGGGTCTTCTTCATCACCTGACCGACCAGCGCGTTCAGCGCCCCTTCCTTGCCGTTCCGAAACTGCTGGGCCGGGCCGGGGTTCTCTGCGATCACCTCATCGATCAGCGTGGTCAGCGCCTCCGTGTCGGATACCTGCCGAAGATTCTTAGCAGTGACGATGTCTTCGATAGAGGCGCCCGTGGCGAACGCTTCGGCCAGAGCCGCCTTCGCCCCGGCGGATGAGATCGTCCCGTCGCCCACCAGGCGAACCAGGTCGGCGACGTGTCTGGGCGTCACTTTCGACGTCGACAGGTCGACGCGTGCTTCGCGGACGAGCGCGGCCAGGTCGCCCAGCATCCAGTTCGCGGTCCCCTTCGGATCGGCCCCGAACGACACGGCGTCTTCGAAGAAGTTGGCGCGACGCTCGCTTTCGGTGACCAGCGCCGCCTGCCGGACATCCAGTCCGTACTCTTCCCGGAACCGCTGACGCTTCGCCGCCGGCAGCTCTGGCAGCGCGGCCCGGAGCTTCTCGATCCACTCGGGGTCGGGTTCGATCGGTGCCAGGTCCGGCTCGGGAAAGTAGCGGTAGTCGAATGCGTACTCCTTCGACCGACCATGTGTCGTCAAGCCGCGGTTCTCGTCCCAGTGCCGCGTCGCCTGGATCACCGGCTCTCCGGCGGCCAGGGCGGTTCGAAGGCGTTCGTCCTCGAACTTCAGCGCCTGGTACAGCGAGCGAATGGAGTTGAGGTTCTTGATCTCGACTTTCGTCCCGAACTCCGGCTGACCTCCTGGACGGACGCTGATGTTCGCGTCGCACCGCAGAGAGCCTTCCTCCATTCGGACGTCCGATACGCCCAGCGCCTCGAGAACGGCACGCAACGAAGTGAAGTAGGCGCGGGCCTCCTCGGGCGTTCGCATGTCCGGCTCGGACACGACTTCGACGAGTGGGACGCCGGCTCGGTTGTAGTCCTCCAGGGCGTACGATGCCTCGGCGATTCGCCCCGTCGCGCCGGCGTGGACGGTCTTCCCGGTGTCCTCTTCCAGGTGGACTCGAGTGACCCCGACCCGGCGCGTCTGCCCATCCACCTGGATGTCGAGATGCCCGTTGACGGCGATCGGCAGATCGTACTGAGAGATCTGGTAGTTCTTCGGCATGTCCGGATAGAAGTAGTTCTTCCGGTGAAAGAGGGACCGTTCGACGATGTCGCAGTCGAGCGCCAGCCCGATCTTGATGGTGTACTCGATGGCCTTCTCATTCGGAACCGGCAGCGTCCCCGGGTGCCCCATGCAGATCGGGCACACGTTCGTGTTCGGGGGGGCGCCGAACTCGTTCGGGCAGCCGCAGAACATCTTGGTTGCGGTGGCCAGCTCGACGTGGCACTCCAGCCCGATGACTGTCTCGAACTCGCCGTTCATCCCATCGAAACGATAGCGGCTCGACCTGTCGATCCCCCGATACCATGGCCGGGTGACCCGGCCCCGCACGTCTGCTCCCGCGCGCCCGAAGACCTTTTCTGCGCGCCAGCCGGGAGTCTCCGCCCGGCCGGGAATGATCTGGCTGGCGCTCGGGTCCCTCTACGTCATCTGGGGTTCGACGTACCTGGCGATCCGAGTCGCTGTCGAGACGCTACCGCCCTTCCTGATGGCCTCCGTCCGATTCCTGGTAGCGGGCGTCCTCCTTTATGCGTGGGCGATCCGCCGCGGCGACCGCTCGGGCGACCGGCCCACCCGTCGCCAGTGGCTCGGGGCGTTCGCGATCGGCGGTCTCCTGCTGGTTGGAGGAAACGGTGGCGTCGTCTGGTCGGAGCAGTACGTGCCGTCGGGAATTGCGTCCCTCATTGTGGCCACCGTCCCCCTGTGGATGGCCTTGATTGACCGCGTCGTGAACGGTCAGCGCCTCGCCGTTCAGGCCGTGATCGGCCTGATTGTCGGGTTCGCCGGGTTGGTCCTCCTGGGCGGACCGGGAGGTGACTTCCACGTGGTCGGGATCGTCGTCCTGGTCGGCGCGTCGCTGTCCTGGGCGATCGGTTCGATCTACTCACGCAGCGCTTCCCTGCCGTCTCGGCCTTTGGTTGGGATCTCCATGGAGATGATCGGCGGCGGAATCCTGCTGGGTCTGGTCGGACTGGCGCTGGGCGAGGTCGGCGATGTAGAGCCGGCCCGCATCTCCGCCGCGTCGCTGTGGGGCCTCGGCTACCTCATCGTCTTCGGATCGTGGGTCGGGTTCTCCGCGTACATCTGGCTGCTGCGGGTGGCCCCCGTGTCGCTCGTCGGGACCTACGCCTACGTGAACCCGGTGGTTGCCGTCTTCCTCGGGTGGTGGCTGCTGTCCGAGCTGGTGACCCTTCGAATGCTCGGTGCCGCCGCAGTGATCCTGGTTGGCGTTGCTCTGATCGTCACCGCGCGTGCTGTCCCTCGGAGCACCGCAGAGGGCGACGGCGCGGACAGCGCAACAACCGCCAGCTGACCGCACACGACTCATTCGAACGGCGTAGGCTCCGCTTGCGGTGAGCCGACGACCGACCCTGTCAATGTTGGCGTGCCTCTTGGTCCTGACGGCGTGCGCCGGAGGAACACCGCAGGCAGGGACACCGTCTCCGCGACAATCTCAATCGCCTTCACCGTCCACCCCCGAGCCGTCGGCATCCGAAGAGCCCTCACCGGAGACGACGCCGAGGCGTCCCCAGAAGATTCTGCTGAGGCGAGCAGCATGGGCCGACGGTCTCCCTCCACTCGTGACCTCCAACGGTTCTGAGGTCCGAAGGCACCGCTCGGGCGCCGCAACGCTGATCGGCCGAGTGAGCGGGACCGCGGCGGTCGCGTTCGACGCGGAAACGGGAGCGTGGTGGTCGAGGTCGCGTCTCGCCGCGGCGACGAGTCGCGGCTGGTCCGCCTTCGTTCGGGGAGAGTAGAGGCGATCGACCTCGGGAATGCGAAACAGAAGCACCTACACGACGTGGCGGTGATCGGCGGAGAACCCCGGATCCTGGCGACCACCTACGTCGGCGACGAGAACACGGCAAAAGCGGACCCGTGGGGGTATCTCTACGTCCAGGACGTGGACGGCTCGAGCCGAAGGCGTGTCACGGTCGCTTACCGGCCTGAGTTCGGCATCGGGCGAGCCTCGTATGGGGGCGGCGTCATCGCCACATCGGCCACGGCCGACCTGACCGAGGTATTCGAGTACTTCCGGCCCGACGGCACGCAGGTGAAGGACCGTCCGAATCCGACGGAGGACCTGCCATACGCGGAGCCGCCGTACATGTCCGACGCCGTCCTCAGTTCGGACGGACATTTCCTCGCTTACCTCGAGGGCCCCGACACGAGCAGTGAGTCGCCGGAGGAACAGATCGGTTCGTGGGTGGCGGTTGTGCTCGATCAGAACACCGGACGAGAACGACTTCGAGTCGAGGTCGAGGACAAGGGTCGCTGTGTCTCGTGGCTCGATTTCGATGGACGGTGGTTGGTGATTTCGCGCAGCCTGAAGGCCCGTGCCGATGCAACGATCCCGCTCTGCGGCGTTCCCGGAGCCGAGCCGCTGCCCGTAGTGGTTCTGGACATGAGGGCAGAACCACTCGAACTCGTGGAGCTCACCGACATCGTCGGCGTGGCGACGCTCGACGACTAGGCGGCGTCTCGCAGCAACGCTGGGCGCGCGGAAAAGCTCAGCTCCTGCTCCAGCGCGAAGGCGGCGCGAAGGACGGTTTCCTCGTCCTGGAGCCGGCCCATGATCTGGAAACCGACCGGGAGACCATCGGGCGAGAGCCCGCACGGGATGCTGATAGCCGGCACACCCGCAAGGTCCGCAGGAATGGTGAAAACGTCGGAGAGGTACATCGCCAGTGGATCGTCCGCTTTCTCGCCGATGGGAAACGCGGTCGTCGGCGAGGTCGGTCCCACGAGCAGGTCGAAGCGCTCGAAGGCGCTCTCGTAATCGCGAATCACCATGGTCCGAACTTTCTGCGCTTGTCCGTAGTAGGCCTCGTAGTACCCGGCGGAGAGCGCGTAGGTCCCGAGCATGATTCGTCGTTTGACCTCATCACCGAAGCCCTTGCCGCGTGTTCGCATGTTCATCTCCACCACGTCGCCCGCTCCTTCGGTCCGGATCCCATAGCGGACGCCGTCGTACCGAGCGAGGTTCGACGACGCCTCGGCCGGGGCCAGCAGGTAATAGGCGGAGAGCGCGTAGTCGGTGTGGGGCAGCCGCGCCACGTCGACGGAGACGCCGAGCCGAGTCAACGTATCGACGGCGTCCCGAACCACATCCCGTACGCCGGGCTGGACGCCTTCAACCGATAGCCAGTCTTCGAGCACACCGATTCGAAGCCCGTCGGCTCCCCTATCGAGGCCTTCGCCGTAGTCGCGGGGCGGATCTGGCAGGCTCGTCGCATCTCGCGGGTCCTGTCCGGCGATCACCGACAACAGCGTCGCGGCGTCGCGAACGTCACGGGTGAACGTCCCGACGTGATCGAGGGACGACGCGAACGCGATGAGGCCGTACCGGGAGATCCGGCCGTACGTCGGCTTCAGTCCGACCACGCCGGTCAGCGCGGCCGGCTGACGGACCGACCCGCCGGTGTCCGTGCCAACGGCCCACACGGCCATTCCCGCCGCGACGGCGGCCGCCGAGCCACCCGACGAACCGCCCGGGACTCGGTCCAGGTCCCACGGATTGTGGACCGGGCCGAACGCCGAGTTTTCGTTGGACGACCCCATGGCGAACTCATCACAGTTCGTCTTTCCGACCAGGACGGCACCGGCGTCCTTCAACCGCGCCCACGCGGTGCAGTCGTACGGAGGGACGTACGGCTCGAGGATCCGAGAGCCTGCGGTGGTTCGGATTCCTCTCGTGGTGAGGACGTCCTTGACCGCCACCGGGATCCCGCCGGCCAGGGCGAGCTCGGCGCCACCCCGAAGCTGGTCGTCGAGGGCGTCCGCCTGCCGTCGCGCCTGCTCTTCGGTAACCAGAAGAAAGGCCCGAACGTGATCCTCGACCACGGAGATCCGCCCGTAAATGGAGTCGACGATGTCGGCGGCGCTACGCTCACGCCGTTGCAGCATGCCGCGCAGCTCGTGGGCGGCTAGGTCGCAGAGCTCGGCCACTATTCCTGCTCCACGATCCGCGGGACCTTGAACCGCTCCGCTTCCACCTCCGGGGCGCCGGCCAGCGCCTCTTCGTGTGGCAGCGTGGGGAGAGGATCGTCCGGCCGGTACACGTTCGAGCGGGGAACGGGATGCGACGTTGGCGGGACGGCCTCGGCGGCGACCTCCCGCACCTTTTCCGCGTGCTCCAGGATCAACCCGAGCTGTCGGGCGAACCGCTCCTTTTCTTCCGGGGTGAGCGCAAGCCTGGCCAGACGCGCGACGTGGTCGATGTCGATCTGTACCGGCATGGCGCGAGTTTATCGAGCGGTTATGGGGCCTCGACCCCTCGAAATTCGGGTCCGATGACCACGGTCACGTCGGCTCCGGCCCGCTGTCGCCGAACCTCGCGAAGGGGAAGTGCGCTGAGGTATGCCTCGACGACCTTCCGCTCCTCATGGTTCGGCGCGTCCCAGAGCACTTCCGTCCGGGTGAAGCGCGGCGGGGCCCGTTCCACCGAAACCACCACGAACCCGGCTCTCCGAAGGTATGTCGCCACCACGCTTGCTCTCCCTGGCGGCCCCGCATCCAACACCCTGATGCGTACGTTCGCAGGGGAAACCGCGGTTCCAGGCGCCGCTCGCCCAATGACACCGAGGGCGGCACCCTCTCGAAGGCGATGGAACAGGGCGTTCGCCTGCCGAGGAAGAACTTCGAGATAGCTCACTCCACCGATCTCGGCCGGAACCGACGGGACGATTCGGAAATGGACACGGCCCTGTCCCAGCTCGGCGAGCTTTCTGGCCAGGTCCTGGAGCTTGTAGAGGTTGAGGTTCTCGTCCAGAACGATGTTCTTCTGGATCGCTCGCACCAACGATGGAAGCCTGAAGAGCGATCCGGCCGCCAAGGTCTTGTCAATCACGGCGCGCATGAATTGCTGTTGGCGGGCGATTCGAGACAGATCCGGGATCTCATCGCCCTCGATGTGCCGGGCCCGAACGAAGGCCAGCGCCTGCTGGCCGTCCAGCCGGTGACAACCCGCGCGGGTAAGCCGCAGGCCGGCCAGCTTGTCGACCATCGGCCGGTCGATGCAGATCGAAACGCCCCCCAGCGCGTCAACGACCCGCTCGAACCCCGCCAGGTTGACCTCGACGTAGTGGTTGATTCGAAGCCCGGTCAGCCTCGTCACGGTCTGAACGACGACGTCGGGCCCCCATTCGAACGATGAATTGATCTTTCCGACGCCGTGCCCGGGAATCTCCACCCTCAGGTCACGCGGGATGCTCAACACCACGGTGCGATCCCGCCGCGGATCGGTCTGAACCAGAATGATCGTGTCGGTCCGCTTACCCGTGACCGTGTCTTCCGACCCGAATGCGGCCTGTTCCTCCCTCGAAAGCCCCGCCCGGCTGTCGCTGCCCAGGACCAGAAAGGTGCACGCTTTCTCGATGCACTCCGGCTTGACCGATTTCAGGCAGTTCTCGTTCGTGCACTCTTCATCGACAGCGATCGTGGTGACGTCCTCTTCGACCTCACGAATGCCGACGATCCCAACGGCCGAGGCGCTCGTGATGAACACGCCCAGAATGACCGCGGTGACCAGGAACCACCGTTGCACCAGGTTGTCCGGCGGGTTCGTCCGCTCCCGCGGCTCCGCCGGACGCGCATGGACCTCGGCGGGACGAGGAGCGGCCGTCGCGGTTGGATTAGAAGTCCGTTCCTCCATAGTCTGTGCCAAAGCGTACAGCCACGTTTTGCGGCATCCGCGCTGGAGGTGAGCCCCGTGTGAGTGAGATTGTGTGGAATCCCTCCGAGGAGTACGTCGAGCGGGCCAACGTCACGCGGTTCATGCGGGCGGGCGGCATCGGCTCGTACGACGAGCTCGTGAAGCGATCGACGGACGATATCGAGTGGTTCTGGGACGCGGTGGTCCGGGACCTCCGGATCGAGTTCTACGAGCCGTACGAGCGGGTCATCGACAGCTCGGACGGGAAGCCGTGGGCGAAGTGGTTCGTCGGCGGGAAGGTCAACCTGGCGCACAACTGCGTGGACCGCTGGGCCGAGCGCACACCCGATCGCGCGGCGGTGGTGTGGGAAGGCGAGGAGGGGGACGCCCGAACCGTCACGTACTCGGAGCTTCAGTCACTGGCCAACCGACTGGCGCACGGTCTTCGCGAGCTCGGCGTGCAGAAGGGAGACCGCGTCGGGATCTTCATGCCGATGACGCCCGAGATCGTGGCGGCCACGCTCGCCTGCGCCAAGCTCGGCGCCGTCTACCTGCCAATCTTCTCGGGATTCGCCGCCGAGGCAGTCGCCACCCGCCTTCAGGATGCCGACGCCAAGGTCCTCATCACGGCCGACGGCTTTCCGCGCCGCGGCGCGCCGGTTCAGATGAAGGAGACCGCGGACCAGGCGGTCGCCGTGTCGCCTTCCGTGGACCACGTCGTGGTATGGAAGCGGCTCGGGCGGCCCGTTCCGTGGGACGACCGCCGGGATCGGTGGTGGGACGAAGTCATCCGAGACAAGCCGGCGGGGTTCGACAACGAACGCCTGGACTCGGAGCATCCGCTGTTCATCGCGTACACCTCGGGGACGACCGGCAAACCGAAAGGTTCGGTTCACGTGCACGGCGGCTTCCTGGTGAAGATCGCGGAAGAGGTCGCGTACCAGACAGACCTGCATCAGGACGAAACGCTGTTCTGGGTCACCGATCTCGGTTGGATCATGGGGCCGTGGGAGATCGTTGGTGCCGGAGCGCTCGGCGCGACGGTCTTTCTCTTCGACGGCGCTCCGAATCACCCCGCTCCGGACCGGATCTGGGACATGGTCGAACGGCACAAGATCACCACCCTCGGTATTTCGCCAACTCTTGTTCGAGCGCTCATCCCAGCCGGTGAAGAGCACGTTCGAAGGCACGACCTGTCGAGCCTTCGGATCCTCGGCTCAACGGGGGAGCCGTGGAACCCCGACCCGTACATGTGGTTCTTCAATCAGGTGGGCGGCGGCCGGTGCCCGATCATCAACATCTCCGGCGGGACGGAGGTCGGCGCGTGCTTCCTCTCTCCGCTTCCGATCACGTCGCTCAAACCGACCACACTGAGAGGACCGGCCCTCGGAATGGCCGTCGACGTG
>JALYGK010000111.1 GCA_030777105.1 Actinomycetota bacterium
ACCCCGACGTGGACCACGCACTCATGGACGGGACCATCATTCGCACGCACGTGTTGAGACCGACGTGGCACTTCGTGGCTGTAAGCGACATTCGCTGGGTGCTGGCCCTCACCGCGCCACGCGTGCATCGGAACGTCGCTCACCGGTTTCGCGATCTCGGACTGGACCACCAGACCCTGACCCGTTGCGAAACGGTAATTGCGTCGGCGCTCGAGGGCCGGAAGCGAATGACCCGGGAGGAGATCGGCGGCGTACTGGCAAGCGCTGGGATCGACCCGTCCGGCCAGCGCCTCCCCTTCATCCTCTTGCACTTTGAACTCGAAGCCGTGATCTGCAGCGGAGGTCTCGCCGGCAAGCAGCAGACGTACGCGTTATTCGACGAGCGCGTCCCCAAGAGCCGCCGATTCGACCACGATGAAGCGTTGGCGGAACTGGCGCGTCGATACCTCCAGAGCCACGGTCCCGCGACCGTACAGGACCTCCGGTGGTGGTCCAGCCTGACCACGCCCGATCTCAACAAAGCGCTGGAGCTGCTTGGATCCACTGTTCGGAGCGAGGTACTCGAAGGCAGGACGTTTTGGTGGCTCAACGCCGACGCCCGAGCGACGACACGCGGTCGACGGGCCCACCTTCTCCAGCCGTACGACGAGACGCTGGTCGGCTACACCGAATCGCGCTTCTTCGGCGACCCACGTGAACCGGCCGCTCGTTCCGCATGGAAGAACCCGATGCTTCCAAGTGGCGTCGTGCTGTTGAACGGTCGTGTGGCCGGACAGTGGAAGCGAACGATGAAGGGGCGCCGCATCACCGTGGAGGCGTTCCTCTATGACGACCCGACAAACCCCGAGACGCGGCTGCTGGAAAACGCCGCTGCCGAGCTAGGAAGGTTCTTCGGCCGGCCGGCGACCTTCGAGCGCCGAGCCGTCACCCTGGCGCGTTAGACGTCCCTCAGGCAGCGCGGCGAGGGCCGCGGCCCTGCTCTTTCGCATCCGAGATTGGAGTCCATGGGGCGGCGAATCCTTCCTTGATCTCCAACCGGTCCTTGAGTCCGTGGCTGAGGACACGAGTCAGCTCCTGCCACTCACGCTCGGTCATCGTCAGCGTCCCCGAGTAGACGAAATGGCTATCGCTCCCCGTCAGAACGTTGAGCGTCACGTGTGGCTCGTTGTTCTGCGTCCTGGTCTTGTACCGACCGACCAACGACAGCAGGAATTGTGGCTTCTTGGTGTTTGTGGGCATGTCGATTACCTCCGAAGGCTTTGGGGGGTCGCCTCAACCGTAGCAACCGGGCCGAGGCCTGAACCACTTCGGGAGGAATCCGGAGGCGACAATGGAGTTGAGGCTGAGCTATCTTCCCTTCGTAGAAGCTGGAGGAATGGTCATGGGGGTTTTGCCCGCAGAGGTTGAGGAATTGCTCGACACCGCCCTGGTCGGGGAGCTCACCGTCCTGGACGAGAGGGGCCGGCCTGTCACGCACCCGCTCATTCCGCTCTACGACGGCGAAATGATCTATCTGACCTCGAGCGTCCTGTTCTCCAGGAAGCTCGAGCACGTGAAGGCCAACCCGAAGGTTTCGCTCTCGATCTCGGACCCGAACGCCGTCAACGTCGAACGATTTCGACGAGCGACGATCCAGGGCGATGCCACGGTGGACGACGCGGACCTTCACTCCGGGTGGGAACGGGTCCTTCCCATGTGGCGGAACAAGGAGCCCGCGATCGACTTCTTTCTGGGCAAACGGGTCGCCCTCCCCTTGTTCTTCGAACGTGGTGTGATCGAGATCAAGCCGCGGCGGGCATTCCTGTGGGAAGAGGGCGATACGTCCCGTCCGCCGCAGGTCTTCGAACTGGAAGCCGCGACGCGATGAAGGCAGATCAGGAACTGCTCTCCACGCTGGAGACAAGAGGGTACACGCACGCCGTCATCGCCTTCGTGGATGAAGCCGGATACCCGCTGTCTGTCGCCACCGGGTTCAACGTCGCGGCGGACAGGCGCGTGGTCGTCCTGGACTGGGTGGCCGGCGAAGCCGTCACTCCGCCCCTGGAACGCGAGGTCAACGTGGTGTTCAGCCACATCCGGCCGCAGCCGGGCCAGGGCTACGACGAACGCCGGTACGTCTCACTCTGGGGACGGCTGAGGAGAGCTGACGGGAAGCTCGAACTCACGCCCGAGCGCGTCCAACACTGGGACGAGGAGGAGATGTCCTTCTTCGAGTACTCGGAGCGCGGCGTCCCCCAGGCCCATCGCTACATGGAGCGGCTGTCCAAAGAGTTGGGACGCCCGGTCAGACCGAAGCTCTCGCGGGGATGGCTGTTCCTCCGCGCCACGCGGCTGCCCTTCCTCACCGCAACGGTCATTCCAACGGGTCTCGGGATCAGCGTCGCGGCCCTGGACGGTCGATGGACGTGGTGGCTCGGGATCCTCACGCTGATCGCCGCCATGTGCGTTCACCTCGGGCTGAACGTCGCCAACGACGTCTTCGACACGAAGAGCGGCGCGGATGCGGCGAACGTGACCCCGACACAGTTCAGCGGCGGGTCGCGTGTGATTCACTACGGGCTTCTCTCCATGCGGCAGATGCAGCTGCTGTCAGCGGGCTTCTATGCAGTCGGGCTGGGAATCGGTCTTTACCTGGCGGTGACTCGGGCGTTCTGGCCGCTTTTGACCATCGGGATCGTGGGCGCCGCGATCAGCGTGTTCTACACAGCTCCCCCGTTCCGCCTGGTGCACCGAGGCATCGGGGAGGTGGCCGTCTTCCTTGGCTTCGGACCGATCATGGCGCTCGGCGCGTATTACGTTCAGGCGCAGCGGTTTTCCTGGGAAGCGGTGTACGCGTCGCTCCCCGTAGGGATACTGATCGCCCTCGTCCTCTACGTGAACGAGATCCCCGATCGCCCCGGCGACGCGGCGGCCGGAAAACGGACCCTTCCCGTGCGCTGGTCGAAGCGGGCGGTCATCACCGGATACAGGGCGTCGGTCTCCCTTGCGTTCACACTGATCGTGGCCGGTGTCCTGACGGGCATCCTTCCCGTTCCGACGATCCTGGCGATGGCAGCCGTGCCCCTGGCCGTTCCGGTTTCCCGAGCGCTCGAGCGTCACTACGACGAGCCGTATGCCCTGATGCCGTTCATGGGGAAGAACGTCCAGCTGCACTTCGCGACGGGGATGGTGATGATCCTCGGCTACGGCATCGCCATCGCCGCGAACGTCCTGATGGACAACCCTCCACTGTTGCTCAGCTGACGGCTCCGGCAAACGTCCTTCGCTTCGCCAGTGCCGAGCGATGGCGAGCGTGGCTCGAGGCCAATCACGCCGTTGCGAGAGCTACGCCCTCTGCTATTCGCCTCGGCGGACGCGAAGCAACTGGTCCGGCGCGAACAAGAAGCGCGTCGCGAAGTTGATCAAGCAAGGACGGATGACTGAAGCGGGCCTCGCGAAGATCGAGGAGGCGAAGCGGACCGGAAGATGGTGAGCAATCCGGTCACATGGGGCCAGTTCGCCGAGGCCGAGCCAGAGCTGGCTGCTTTCGGTGCGGACCGCCTCGGTCTTCCGCCCGCGTACTTCGCGACGGTCCGGCAAAACGGCGCGCCGCGTGTCTATCCGGTGACGCCGATCATCACGGGCGACGGGCTCTTCGTGTTCATGGAGCCGACCTCGCCAAAGGGCCGCGATCTACGCGAGCGCGGCTGGTATGCACTGCACAACGGTGTTCCCGACACCGAAGGGTCCGGCGGCGAGTTCTTCGTGACCGGAAAGGGACGCCCGGTGGACGATGCCGGCACCCGAGAAATCGTCGCACGAGCGGCAAGCTATGAACCTGCCGAGCACTACGTGCTGTTCGAGCTCATGGTCGCTGAGGCCCGTTGCAACGGCTACGGCGACGTGGTGCTTCCTTCCACTCGCCGTTGGTCGGCTTCCCAGCGCACGACCGCTAGGTGATGCGAGTCGGGAACGGCGACTCGCGCGCGTTGGCACTCAGGAGCGGAGGACCTCCTTTCGAACTCCCTCGAGCTCCGTCCGCACACGCCCATACTCGGCCTGGATCCGGCCGACCAGCGCTTCGGCCCCTTCGAGTGCCCCTTCCCTCGCCTGAGCCTCCACGGTTCGCGCCAGGTCGTTGAGCCTCGTGGCCCCAAAGGTGGCCGCATTCGACTTCAGCGTGTGGGCGATTCGGTGGGCATCGCCCGCGTTTCCTGACGCCACGGCCTCGTTTAGGGCAGCAATCATCACCGGCGCTTCAGTGGCGAACTCGTCGAGCAGCTCGGCCACGAAGCTCGGGTCGTCGTCGCCCATCGATTCGGCAAGGCGGTTGAGCGCATCGCGGTCCAGCGCGGGACCCTCTCCCTGCGATGGCGGCTGGTCGTCGCCCGCACCTCGGGCACCGTCGCGGTGCTCTGTGGCCCGAATGGCGGAAATCAGATCAGGCGTTCGGATCGGCTTGGTCATGTAGTCGTCCATCCCTGCTTCGAGACACTTTTCGCGGTCGCCCTGCATCGCATCGGCGGTCATGGCGACGATCCGTGGCCGAGCGTCACCCCACCGAGCGATGATCTCGCGCGTCGCCTCAAGCCCGTCCATCTCCGGCATCTGAACGTCCATGAGGATCAGGTCGTACGTCTGGCGAGCCACGGCCTCGATCGCCTCCAGCCCGTTCGCCGCCACATCGGCCCTGTATCCCATCTTGTCCAACAGCTTCAACGCGACCTTCTGGTTGATGGCGTTGTCCTCCGTGAGAAGAATCCGAAGCGGGTGACGTCGTCCCAGGTCCGGATCCGGCTGCGCAGACTCGGCGGGGCGCGTCTCTCCGGCCTCCGTTCCTCCAAGGGCGCGGGTGAGCGCCGATCTCAGAGCAAGCGGCTTCAGCGGCTTGGCGAGTTGAACCTCGAACCTCGCCAGGTCGCCCCGCGGATTGCTCTGAACATCCTTGCGTCCGACCGATGTGAGCAGCACCAGCGGGAGATCGGCGGTCTGCGGCCGCGTACGAATGCGGGCCGCGAGGGCGTACCCGTCCATCTCGGGCATCATCAGATCGAGCACCGCGACGTCGAAACCCCCGGCGATGGCTTCGAGGGCGGCGAACCCGGAGTCGGCTTCTGTCACCTGCATTCCCCATGCAGATGCGTGTCGCGCCACGATCCTCCGATTGGTCGCGTTGTCGTCGACCACCAGAAGTCGCTTGCCTCCTAGTACGTCGCCGTCGCTCACCTGATCGGCAGCGGCAACGACCGCCGGCGCGGCCGCGACCGTGAAATGGAACGTCGCTCCTTTGCCGGGCACTCCCTCACTCTCGACCCACATCGTTCCGCCCATGAGCTCCGCCAGGCGCTTGCTGATGGCGAGACCCAAACCGGTCCCGCCGTATTTCCGGCTGGTCGACGCGTCGACCTGACTAAAGGACTGAAAGAGGCGATCGATCCGGTCTGGCGGGATCCCGATCCCGGTATCGCGGACGACGAGGTGAAGACCGACCTTCCCGGGGGCGTCAGTTTCGGTGGGCGCAGCTGTCAGCACGACCTCACCCGTCTCGGTGAACTTCACGGAGTTGTTGAGCAGGTTGAGGAGGATCTGCCGGAATCGCCCCACGTCACCAACGATCGCCCCGGGCGTCCGGTCCTCAATGTCATATGCCAGGTCGAGCTTCTTGCTCGCCGCGAGCGGACCGATGAGGTCAAGAACTCCTTCGATGGACTCGCGGAGGTGGAACGGCGCCTGTTCCAGCTCCATGCGACCGGCCTCGATCTTCGAAAAGTCGAGGATGTCGTTGATGATCGTCAGCAGCGCCTCACCGCTTCCTGCGATCACGCTCGTGTACTCGCGCTGCTCCTCGTCGAGCTCGGTGCCGAGCAGCAAGCCGCTCATTCCGATGATCGCGTTCATCGGTGTCCGGATCTCATGGCTGGTCGCGGCGAGGAACGCGCTCTTCGCCTCGTTCGCCTGTTCGGCCGCCGCGCGAGCCTCTTTCGCTTCCTCGACCAGCCGCGCCCTGTCGAGCGCCACGCTGAGCGTCGACGCGAGCGTCGTGAGGAGGTTCACGTCCGACGAAGTGAAGGCATATTCGCGGTCCAGGTTCTGGACCGAGATCACCCCTCTCGCCTCGCCGGCGATCATCAACGGCACGAAGAGCAACGACTTCGAAGGCTCACCCTGAATCGCTGCCGGCTGGCCGAACTGGTGGGCGCGGCGCTCGGCGTCCCGTTCGATGAGAAGGGGCTGCTGCGTTTCGATGACGTGCTTTCGGAAGCCGAAGAGCGGACGGGTCATCGCCGGGAATCTGACGCCCCGCTCCACGGTGTACTGAAACGTCAGTGTGTGCGTCTCGGGGTCGTACAGGCTGATGTCCAGGACTTGCGCGTCGAAGACCTCCTCCACCTTCGCCCCGACGAGCTCGTACATCGCCTGGATGTGGAGCTGGGCGGCGAGGCCTTCCTGGACGCTGTTGATGATGGCGAGCTCGGCATTCCGCTGCCGGATCTCTTCGATGGCCCGGGCGCGGCTCAGCGCCGCGGCCACGTGGTTGCCGACGAAGACCAAGAGTTCCAGGTCATCTTCGGTCAGGCGCGTGTCGGGCGAGTACGACTGCACGACCAGTGCGCCAATCGTCTTGCCCTCCGTTTTTAACGGGACCCCGAGCCAGTCCTCACCCCACTCTCCGACGATCTCGATCTCGCCCGCGCTCACCATCTCCTCGAAGCGCGGCCTAGTGACGAGCATCGGCTCGCTCTTGCGGAGGAGGTATGCCGTCATTCCTCGGGCGTTACCGATGCCGAACTCCTCCCACGCATTCGGGTCGGGGATGTCCGGGTCGACCTCGTCGGCGTAATAGGGAAAGTTGATGGCGCCGCGCTCCTCGTCGTACAGCGCGATGTAGAGATTGTTCGCGTACATCAGCTCGCCGACGATCGAGTGGATGGCGCGATAGAACTCCTGCATGTCGTGCGTTGCCGCGGCCGTCTCGGCGATGCGATACAGGGCGTCCTGTACTTTCGCGCTCTGGCGGCTCTCCGCTCGAAGGGTCTCCAGGTCGGCGTTCGTCATTAAGTGGTCACCGGGGCGATCGCCCCTTTCGATGTTGAGATCCGCCAAAGCTCCTCCCACGGGAGCAACGGGAGCCGGGCAGGCGATTCGAGCGTAGCCAAGGCGCCACCGAAGCACAAGGGAACTCGCCACAGCGGAGACCGCCCGACCCGTACAATCACGCTCGCGCGGGCGGAGGAGGAAGCGTGTCCACCATCGTGTCCGTTCACTCCTTCCGGGGAGGCACCGGGAAGTCGAATACAACTGCCAACGTGGCTTCGGCCCTCGCAGTCCAAGGGCGGCGAGTCGGTGTCATCGACGCAGACATCCAATCGCCGGGTATCCACAACCTCTTCGGCGTCAGCGGCGACGACGTTTCGGCCTCCCTGAACGACTTCCTGTGGCATCAGCGCCCGATCCGTGAGGTCGCCCAGGACGTGACGGATCTTCAAGGCGATTCGATCGAAGGCCGGATCTTCCTGATCCCCTCGAGTATGAAGCCGGGGGAGATCACGCGCGTCCTGCGCGAGGGCTACGACGCACAGCTCATGACCACGGGGTTCCGTCAACTCGTCGACGACCTTTCGCTGGACGTCCTGATGATCGACACGCACCCCGGCCTCAACGAGGAGACCCTGCTCTCGCTGGTGATATCGCAACATTTGCTGGTGGTGATGCGACCCGACAAGCAGGACTACGAAGGGACCGGCGTGACGGTCCGCGTGGCGATGGAGCTCGAGGTCCCGGCGATCTCCATCGTGGTCAACAAGACACCCGGCGATTACGACACCGATGCGGTCGGTGCGCGGGTGGAAGAGACGTACGGCTGCCCCGTCGCCGCGGTCGTTCCGCATTCGGACGACCTGATGAGGCTGGCCAGCGAGGGAGTATTCGTCTTGCGCTATCCCGACCATCCCGTGAGCGACCTCTACCGAAGGATTGCCGCCGAACTGGCCGCCGCTCCAGCGCATGACGTCTGATCAGCCGGGGTTCTTTTCTCGAAGCGAACTCCTCGGCGGCCTCCCCGCCCGGCGCGCGAGCACACTTCTCTTCGCCATCGAGGCACGAGCCGCCCATCAAGTCGCCCGGTCCAGGCGAGCGATGGCCACTTACCTGACCGAGCGAACCGCCGAGGAGGGTGAGCGGGCGTTCCTAGACGCGATGGCCGGCGGTCGTGAGCTCCCACTGGTCCCCACGATCCAGGACCTGGAGCGGCACGCTCGGGCATGGGCGGAACTGGTGCCGGCCGACTCTGGCGTACGCGCCGCGGTCGCCGCCCTGCTCGGACAGAAGTACCGGTTCACGCGACACCGCGTCCCGAATATCCGGCGGACGCTCGCCCTGGACGAGCCGGCCACGGGAAAGGCATTCGAGGCACAGCAGAAGAAACCGCTGGACTCGGTCTACGCCTCGGCACTCTCACTTCGGGAACGCCTTCGGTGGGGTCGGTCCCGTTTGGCCGCTCGCATCGAGCGGCTTCCCCCGTCCTGGATGGCGTACGCCCTGACGCTCACCGAAATGATCGGCGCAGGCGTACTCGTCCTCCCAATCGCGCTGGCGGGTGTGGGCCCCATTCTCGGGATCGTCGTCCTGGTGGTGCTGGGCGTTTTGAACATCGCGACGATCGCCGGACTGGTCGAGGCGATCACGCGAGACGGAAACATGCGCTACGGGCGCGCCTATTTCGGACGGCTGGCCGGCTCGCTCCTGGGGCGCGCTGGCGGCTCGACCATCACCACGGCACTCTTGGCCCTCAACATCGTGAGCCTATTTGCCTACCTCCTGGCGTTTGGGTCAACGATCGCCGGAGCGACCGGCATCAGCTCCGCGGTGTGGGTCGCAGCGCTGTTCCTGGTCAACCTGTTCTTCCTGTCCCGGCGGGACATCGGCGCGACCGTCGCCACCGCGATCCTGATCGCCGCGGTGAATATCGGGTTGATCCTTTCGATCTGCGTCTTGGCGTTGACCCGCCTGGACGTGGGGCACCTGACGACCGGGCTGACGGAAGGATCGGGGCTCCCGGTGCTGAGTCTGGCCTTCGGCGTGGTCCTGATCGCCTACTTCGGCCACACGTCCGCGGGAAACATCGCGAAAGTCGTGTTGGAGAAGGAGCCGAGCGGCCGCGGCTTGATGCGCGGAAGCATCGCCGCCACGGCCACTGTTATCGGTCTCTACGCCCTGTGCGTCCTGGCCGTCAACGGCGCCGTGGAGCGACGGGCGCTGGTCGGATACGACGGGACGGTCATCACACCGCTGGCGGACCGGGTCGGTCCATCGATTGACGTCCTGGGAGTGGTCTACGTGGCCCTGGCGATCGGACTGGGCTCGATCTACATGACGCTCGGCCTGTTCAACCAGATCCAGGAGTGGCTTCCGCGCAAGGCAGCCGAACCGGCCGGTCGTCCCGGGATCGAGACCAGCCGGACGGCTCGCTTCTGGGCGGGGGTACTGCCGGCGTTCCTCACGTTCGTCTTGTTGGAGTGGTTCATCGCGACGGACAGAGCTTCGTTCGCCGAACCCCTCGGCTTGATCGGTACGGTGACGCTTCCCCTGCTCGGCGGCATTTTCCCCATGCTCCTGCTCGCCGCGAGTCGGCGGCGGGGCGATTACGTTCCCAGCAGCGCCCTTCGGCTTCTGGGCAATAGGGCGGTAATCGCAGCAGTCGCCGCAGTCTTCTTCGCCGGTGTGCTCGTCCAGGGATTCGTCATCTGGCAGGACCCCGTCGAGCGCCTTCTGGCATCTGCGGCAGTCGTCCTCATGGTGGCGGTATCGGTGATCGCGGCACGGCGAGGTGCATTCCGCCCGAGGTGCGTGATCGAGATACGGCGCGAGCCGTCGGGCGCCGGCTACGTGTCTGTCACCGTCGCCGGCTCGCCTGGAGAGGTTTCCATTCGGCTGGACGAGGACGGAACGCAGCGGGACATTCGCGGCTCGGGAGATCGGATCCAACGATTCGAAACGCTTCGATCGGCAACGTTCGACCTTCCCTCCACTGACATATCCCAGCTGAAGGTCTGGGTCCACCGGATCACGGGCGAACGAGAGTCCGAGGCCATCCCGGCCCGAATCAGCCTGGAACCGGAGGGCGGCGCGGAGATCGCCACGGACGGCGAAGATGGGGTCGCAATGCTGGTCTTGCCAAACGACGACGTCCGGGTCCGTGTGACCGTAGGAGCGTCGACCGAATGATCACGCAGAAGGGCCGCATCTTGGCCGTCGAGGACGACCCGCTCGCCCTGAAGATCCTGAAGAGGCATTTGGAGTCTCAGGGTCACGGCGTCGAAACCGCCGCCAGCGGCGTCGAGGCCCTCGACAAGCTTCGTTCCCCTTCCCGGTTCGACGTGGTGCTTCTCGACATCGTCATGCCCGAGCTCGATGGCTATCAGACGCTGGAGCGGATCAAGTCCGACGAAACGCTCCGCCACGTTCCGGTGATCATGATCTCGGGGGTCGATGATCTGCGGAGCGTCGTGCGATGTATCGAGATGGGGGCGGCCGACTACCTCCAAAAGCCGTTCGATCGCGCCATCTTGCAAGCGCGCCTCAACTCATCGCTGGCGGAGAAGCGGCTTCGCGACCTGGAGCTCGAGTATCTGGAGCAGGTCGGGCACGTCATCTCTGCGGCCGCCGCGGTCGAGGCGAACGAGTTCGATCCGGTGACCCTCGAACAGGTCGCCGCGCGGGATGACGCTCTCGGTCAGCTCGCACGAACCTTCCAGCGGATGGCGCTCGAGGTACGGGCTCGGGAAGAACGCCTCCGTCAGGAGGTTCGTGAACTGCGGATCGTGATCGACGAGCGCCGGCAAACCGAGAAAGTCGCCGAGATCACCGGCAGCGAATACTTCAAGGACCTCCGCGACCGCGCCAAGGAATTGCGCCGCATCGTTGCGGATCCGGATGCCGGTGTGGACTCAACCGAGGACGTGAGGGAATAAGAGAGGAGACATGAGCGACATCGCGAAAGAAGCGCTGCGGCACGGCGTCCTCTTCCAAGACATCGGCGACGACGCCCTCGACGGAATCCTTGAGATCGGTCACGAGGTTTCATTCGGAGCCGGCGAGGCCATCTTCCACGCGGGCGACGCACCGGACGGCATGTACGTGGTCCTCGAGGGCGAGGCACAGGTCGATGTGGGCGGTCGATTCCATCGGCTCAAGCCCGGCGATTTCTTCGGCGAGATGGGACTGCTCACGTCCGACAAGCGCATGGCGACCGTTCGGTCGGTGGAACCGGTGCGCGCGTTGCGGATCGACGCGGACACGTTCCAGCGGTATTTGCACGACCACCCTCAGGTCGCCGTCTCCATGCTGCAAGCCGTCGTGCACCGCCTCCGTGAAGTGGAGCAGAGGATCGACGCCTGGATGGGGTCATCC
>JALYGK010000112.1 GCA_030777105.1 Actinomycetota bacterium
GTCGGCTAGCGCTCCTCACCGCGTCTGAGCTTCAGGAGTAGTTGCACGGCGACGCCCACCAGGAGCAGGGCGAAGAGAACTCTGGATGGTCGAGGCGCGAGCACCGTCGAAAGCTGAGAACCACCGAACGCCGACGCCACTCCCAGCGCACCGACCACCGCTGCAAGCGGCAGATTCACGTTCGTCGCTCGGATGTTGCCGACCGTTCCCACGAGGCCGGTGGGGATGATCACCAGGAGCGACGTTCCCTTCGCCACCGCGTCGGGGACCGAAAATCCCAGAACCAGCGCCGGGACGATCACGATTCCGCCACCCACTCCCAATAACCCGGCCATGGCTCCCGAGACGACTCCGACTCCCACCAGTCCAGCCACGGCGACCGGATCGAGTGGTCCGCGCCCCATCGCCACGGTGACGGGGAAGAACAGCCGTGCGGCTGTCAGGAGCAGAAAGGCCGCGAACACCGCCCGCAGCCAGTTGTCGGAGATCGCTCGAAGGGCCGTGGTTCCGATCAGGGCACCGCCCGCCGCTCCGACGGTCACCAGCGCTCCGGCCGTCCAGTCGACCGCACCGTCGACGGCATACCCGGCCACCCCGGCCAGCGCGATGGGAACGATCGCGGCGAGGGACGTGCCGTGTGCGAGGCGCTGCTCCATCCCGAGAAGGAGAACGAGTCCCGGAACGATCAGGATGCCGCCTCCGACCCCAAACAAGCCCGAGAGGAACCCGGCGAGCACTCCGACCGCCGAGGCCGCCAGGAGCTCTCGGCGGCGCGAGCGGCTCGTCAATCCGCGAATGCTCTGAGGTTCTGGAGGATCAGTTCGGCCAGTGCGTCATCGCCCGCGGTCTGGAGCTCACCTTCGGCCAGGTAATACTCGGCTGATGCCCTCCTCCCGGCGACCAACGCGAACGCAAACGCCCGGCCGCGAATAACGGCATCCGGGACCTTGTCCGGTGGAGGGGTCTCCCGCGGCGCAAGACCGTAGTGCCACGTTCCACCCCCAACCGAGTGGAGCTCGACCAGGACGCTCTTTCCGCGAACCGTGTGGCCGGCGAGCCCAAGCGCCCACGGGATCAGCCGGATGGCGAAGTCGTTCACGCAGAAGATCGGGGGGTGCTCCAGACGCGGCGGGTTCCCTCCGCCGGCGAGGATGTCCTCTCCGTGGAGCCACCACTCAACAACGCGCTCCTGGACCAGGTACGGAACACCGATTCGTCCGGCCACCCAGTCGACCTTCTGCTCCACCCATTCCTCGTCGGAGAGCTTGCCGGCGCGGGCCAGGAACAGGTCCGCGGCCTGGCCCCATTCCCGAACCACGACCCGGAACGGTTCGTTGGCTCGCTTTCGCACGGAGTAGTCGTTGAAGGCGCTCACCGAGAACGGCTCACCGTTCAGCGACTTCGTGAACTCCTCCAGCTCGGAAGGGACCTCGCCGGCCATTACGGCGGCCGCGGCCACCTCCGTGGCGGCGAGGTGGGCGACGATGTCGCGGTTCCTCCACCCCTCGGCGGGGCTGTCCTGGTCCCATGCGTCCGGTGGGGTGTACTGGATCGTGCGGCCGACGGCTTCTCGCTCGGCGCGAGCCGTACCCAGCAGCCAAGTTCGGTCGAGCGGGCTCAACGCAACTCTGCTTCGAGGACCCGCACCGCGTCACCGGGTCGAACGCTCCCTCCGCGAACGACCCGCGCGTACATTCCGCGTTGGCCGGAGAGCTCGCGCATGAGCCCGGGCCGAACCTCGTCCATTCGCCGGCACGGAGCGCATTCCTTGGTGATCTCGACCTCGGCGCCGCCGATGGCGAGCGTCGTCCCGGGGCGAAGTGCCATGACGTCGGTGCCCCTCAGGGTGAGGTTCTCCCGGATGTCGCCGGGGGAGAGGTCCAGTGCCTCGAGGGCTTCCGCATCCGCCAGCAGCAGCTGGCGGATGGATTGTGGTTCGAAGTGGGCATCGCCGGTCAAGCCGCCCTCCTCCAGGACGGCATCGGGCGCCGGCTCCATGGGTGTTCCACGGCCGTGGCAGCGTTGAATGGATACGACGGACCCGTTCACCGGCGCAGATTGTAGCCTGGGGCTCGTGCGGGTCCTGGTGGCGCCGGACAAGTTCAAGGGAACGTTAACGGCGCCGGAGGCCGCCGAAGCCATCGCCACCGGATGGCGCCGCGGCGACCCCAGCTCTGAAGTCGAGACCGTTCCCATGGCCGACGGAGGCGAGGGCACGCTTGTTGCCCTGGTCTCAGCTCTAAACGGCGAACGGTTCCGCGAGCGAGTGGCCGGACCCCTGGGCGAAGCGGTCGAAGCCGATTTCGGAGTCGTGCAGGTCCCCGAAGGCCTGACCGGCGTCGTCGAGATGGCCAGGGCGTCCGGTCTCGACCTCGTGCCACCGACCCGGCGGGACCCCAGGCGAACGACGACGCGGGGGACGGGCGAGCTCGTCCTGGCGGCGTGCCGGCGAGGAGTTCGGCGTGTCCTGGTCTGCATCGGCGGGAGCGCGACCAACGACGCAGGAGCCGGGATGGCGCAGGCGCTCGGGGCCCGCCTCTTCGACCGTGAGGGGAAGCAGCTTCGACCGGGCGGCGCCGCGCTCCTGGAGTTGGCTCGGATCGACGTGACGCGGATGGCACCGGCGGTCCAAGCCGTGGAATTCATCGTCGCGACCGACGTGGACAATCCTTTGGTCGGCCCGCGTGGAGCGTCGGCGGTCTACGGCCCCCAGAAAGGAGCTTCGCCGGATGACGTTCGGCTGCTTGACGAGGCGCTGCGGCACTTCGCCGCGGTGGTCTATCGGGATCTCGGCGTGGATATTCGCGATATGCCGGGCGCCGGAGCGGCCGGAGGTTTGGGCGGCGGCCTGGTCGCGTTCCTCGGAGCCCGGCTCAGGCCAGGAGTTGAGGTGGTGATGGAGGCGGTCCGGCTCCAGGAGCGGCTGGACGGGATCGACCTGGTCATCACCGGCGAGGGATCGTTCGACGAGCAGTCGCTCCACGGAAAGACGCCGGCCGGCGTTCTGAACGCCGCGGACGAGCGGCGGATACCCACGCTCGTGTTGTGCGGAGAGCGGCGGGTCGAGCGCCCCGGGACGAAAGTGCTGTCGCTCGTGGAGCGATTCGGCGGCGAGGCCGCGCACGACCGGGCACGACAGCTCCTGACTGAGCTCGCCGCCGAAGCCGCGAAAGAGATTCGAATGGAGGGCGTCGGTGGCAAAGGCGGTTGATCGCCTCGGCCAAAGCGGCGGGGGTCACCGCAGACGTTCGGCGGTTTCCCTCCGAGACGCGGACGGCCTCGGACGCGGCCCGCGCGGTGGGGTGCGAGGTCGGCCAGATCGTGAAGTCCCTGGTCTTCGTGGCTGACGGAACCCCCTTCATCGCTCTGACCTCGGGGGCGAACCGCGCCGACCCGGTGCGCCTGGCCACGGTGGTCGGAGCACGGGAAGTCCGAAGGGCAACACCGGAGGAGGCCCGGGAGGCGACCGGTTTTGCCATCGGGGGTACGCCGCCCTTCGGGCATCCCCGCCCTCTGCGCATCGTCATCGACGCGGACCTCCCCAGGTACGAGGTCCTGTGGGCGGCGGCGGGCGCCCCCGACGCGGTGTTCCCAATCACCGCGAACGACCTGCTGGTGGCGACCGGTGCGGAGATCGCCGACTTCAAGGAAAGAACCTGAACCCGACCGGAGCCGCGGCGAAGAAGGGAATGTGCCCGGGTGGCCGGTATACTTGAGCAGGTAATTCACGAATCGAACGAGGAGTTTGGATGGTTGCGCTATCGCAGACTGCCGCGGGCAAGGTGAAGGAGCTCCTGGAGCAGGAAGGGCGCTTCGACATCGCCCTGCGGGTAGCCGTACAGCCCGGCGGGTGCTCGGGACTGCGCTACGCCATGTATCTGGACGATCAGGTGTCTGACGGCGACGTCACCGCCGAGCAGCACGGGGTGAGGGTGGTCGTGGACCGGATGAGCGTTCCATATCTGAGCGAGGCGAAGATCGACTTCGTCGATACGCTGGAAGCTTCGGGCTTCACGATCGACAACCCAATGGCCCAGGGCGGTTGCGCCTGCGGGCACTCGTTCCACTGAGCACCGCACGGTCGCCGGGACGGCTCTCCGCAGCTAACAGCGCCGCCGGCTAGAGCCGAAGCAGTACAGTAGGAAATCCAAGCCGAAGGCGAGCCGGGCCGTTTCGGCACCTCCAGGGAGCCAGATGGCAGCAAAGAGCGTCGTAGAGAAAGAGCGGGTCGTCGTGAGGTTCGCCGGCGACTCCGGCGACGGCATGCAGCTGACCGGTGACCGGTTCACCAGCGCGACCGCGGTCCTCGGGAACGACCTGGCGACGCTTCCTGACTTCCCGGCGGAGATTCGCGCCCCGGCCGGCACGCTTCCCGGCGTCTCCGCGTTCCAGATTCACTTCAGCTCCCGCGACATCCTGACGCCCGGCGACGAGCCGAACGTGCTCGTGGCGATGAACCCGGCGGCTCTCAAGGCGAACATCAAGGACCTGGAGAAGGGGGGCGTCATTATCGCCAACGAGGACGCGTTCCTGGAGCGCAACCTTGAAAAGGCGGGCTACACGTCGAACCCGCTCGACGACGGGTCGCTCGACGGGTATCAGGTGTTCCGGGTTCCCATGACGTCCATCACGCTTCGAGCCACCGAGGGCATGGAGATCACGAAGAAAGAGGCGGAGCGGGCCAAGAACTTCTTCGCTCTGGGCCTTGTTTCGTGGATGTACGGGCGGCCCACCGACGTCACCACACGATGGATCGAGAAGAAGTTCGAGAAGAAGCCGGCGATCAAGGAAGGAAACCTGGCGGCGTTTCGCGCCGGATACAACTTCGGCGAGACCACCGAGCTCTTCGCTCATACCTACGAGGTCAAGCCGGCGACGGTCACGCCCGGCGTGTATCGAAACGTCTCCGGCAACACCGCGCTGTCGTGGGGTTTGATCGCCGCGAGCGCAAAGAGCGGTGTTCCGATCTTCTACGCCAGTTATCCGATCACGCCGGCATCCGAGCTCCTTCACGAGCTGTCGCGGCACAAGAACTTCGGCGTCCGGACGCTTCAGGCGGAAGACGAGATCGCGGCGGCCGGGGCGGCCGTCGGTGCCGCCTTCGGCGGACAGATCGGCGTGACGGGGACGAGCGGACCGGGACTCGACCTCAAGCAGGAGACCATTGGCCTGGCGGTCGCCCTTGAGCTCCCCATGGTGATCGTGGATATCCAGCGGGCCGGACCCTCAACCGGCATGCCGACCAAGACGGAGGCGGCGGACCTGCTGGCGGCGATGTACGGCCGCCACGGCGAGTCACCCATCCCGGTCGTCGCCTCGTACACACCGGCCCAGTGCTTCGACGCCGCGATCGAGGCCGTGCGGATCGCGGTGAAGTACAGGACCCCGGTGATCCTCTTGTCCGACACCTTCCTGGGGAACTCCAGTGAGCCATGGCGACTCCCCAACACGGATGAGATTCCAGAGATAGAGCCGCGGTTCGCCACGCAGCCGAACCACGACGACGGATTCATGCCGTACCTCCGTGACGAGAACCTCAGCCGCCCGTGGGCGGTGCCGGGGACGCCGGGACTGGTCCACCGCATCGGCGGCTTGGAGAAGGAAGACGTGACGGGCGACATCTCCTATGAAGCGGCGAATCACGAACGGATGACGCACCTCCGCGCGGCCAAGGTGGCGAAGATCGCCGACGACATTCCGTTGCTCGAGGTAGACGACCCCGACGGCGACGCCGAGCTGCTGGTTCTCGGTTGGGGCTCGAGCTACGGGACCATCAAGGCAGCCGTTCGGCGAGTTCGACAGGCGAGCCGAAAGGTTGCGTCGGCGCACCTGACGCACCTGAACCCGCTTCCGACGAACATTGGTGACGTGTTGGCCAAGTACCGAAAAGTGGTCGTCCCCGAGATGAACACCGGGCAGCTGCTCAAGATCATTCGCGCCGAATTCCTTGTCGACGCGGAGGGCTATTCGAAGGTGCAAGGGCAGCCGTTCCAGACCGCCGAGATCGAACACGAGATCCTGAGGAGACTTTGACGATGGCAACGGAAGGGAACGGACGGGCTCAGGAGAACGGCGGGGGAGCCGTGCGGACGTTCACCAAGAAGGACTTCGCCAGCGACCAGGAAGTCCGCTGGTGCCCGGGGTGCGGCGACTACGCGATCCTCTCGGCGGTCCAGGGCTTCATGCCCGAGCTCGGGATCCCGCCACACCAGCTCGTGTTCGTCACCGGAATTGGGTGCTCGGGCCGGTTCGTCTATTACATGGATACGTACGGGGTCCACGGCATCCACGGGCGGGCTCCCGCCATCGCCACGGGCCTCGCCACTGCGCGGCCGGACCTATCGGTGTGGATCGTGACCGGCGACGGCGACGCGCTCTCCATCGGAGGCAACCACCTGATCCACGCCCTCCGCCGGAACATCAACGTGAAGATCCTGATGTTCAACAACCAGATCTACGGCCTGACCAAGGGGCAGTACTCGCCGACCAGCGAGGAGGGGAAGGTCACGAAGTCGACGCCGTTCGGGTCGCTCGACCACCCGTTCAATCCCATCGCGCTGGCACTGGGAGCTGAAGCGACGTTCGTGGCCCGTTCCCTGGACGTCGACCGACAGCACCTCACCGACATCCTGCGGCAGGCGTCCAAGCACCAGGGAACGGCCTTCGTCGAGATCTATCAGAACTGCAACGTGTTCAACGATGACGCATTCATCGCCCTGACCGGGAAGGACACGAAGGCCGACAACCAGATTCGGTTGGAGCACGGCAAGCCGGTCATCTTCGGGCGGAACGGCGAGAGATGCGTGGCGGTCGAGTACGACGGCACGCTCCGCGTGGCGGAGACCAGCGAGGTTCCACAGGAGCTCATCTACGTACACGATGCGCACGCCGAGAATCCTTCGCTGGGATTTGCCCTTGCGCACCTGTCTCGCGGACCGGCCGAGCCCACCGCCATCGGCGTGTTCCGCGACGTCTCTCGTCCGGTGTATGGCGAGCTGATGGACCGTCAGATCGAGATGGCCACCGCGAAGCTCGGCACCGGAGACCTGGACAAGTTGCTGCACTCCGGCGACACCTGGGTGGTCAAGTAACGCCGCTGACGCTTTCCGTTCGCGTTCTATACGGGCTGGTCGCCTTGCTGGTTTTCACCGCCGCGGCCTGTACCTCCGGCGGCGGTGTATCGGATGGGGGCCGCTCTTCGGCGTCGCGCTCGCCAGGCGTATCGGAGAACCGTCCGATCGAGTCGTTCTCGAAATCCGTCGACGTCGATGGATACCGTCTCCACATCCGGTGTTCCGGCGAGGGGTCACCGACGGTGGTCTTGATCCACGGCTTAAGGGGCAGCCTCCTGGCGTGGCGCCAGATCCAGCCGCGAGTCGCCCGGTTCACAAGAGTCTGTTCGTACAGCCGAGCCGGCTTGGGGAGAAGCGAAGCTCGAACCGGTCGCGGTTCGAGGGTCGACGGGAGCGATCTGGCGGCGGAACTGCACACGCTGCTACGCCGAAGTGGCGTCGGTGGTCCGTACGTGCCCGTCGGGCATTCGTTCGGCGGCGCCGTCGCTCAGCTCTTCGCCGATGCCTACCCCTCCGGGGTAAACGGTGTGGTGCTGGTCGACCCGGTGCCCGCCACGTTCCTGAGCGTCCCGCGGTCTCGGCTGTATCGAATCGCGGGAAGAGCACGGGTCGAACGGATCCTGGCCCGAGGAGTCCGGGAAGGCGAGAGCGTGGTCGACGTCGAGCGAGTGGGGAAGCAACTTCTGGACGCCGGTGGGCTGGGCTCCCTCCCGATGGTTCTTCTGACGCGTGGACTGGCGCCGCCCGACTCAACACCCGAATTCGAGCAGCTATGGACGCAGCTTCAGAGGCAGGAGGCGCGTCTCTCGACGAACTCCGTGCACGTCGTTGCTGCGCGATCCGGCCACGGGATCCACCGCGATCAGCCGGAGCTGGTCACCCGGGCCATCCGCGAAGTCGTGGCGCACGGAAGAACGCGTTCCGCGTTGCCGCCCTGTCCGCGGCTCTTCGGCGGCCCCGGCGCCGAATGCGCGCCGTGACGCTACGGCTCGTCTCGCGGGCGGTCAGGCCCGAGTTGACCGGGCGGGCGCCACGTTGGCTCGCTCGTGCTCTCGCCGCTTGATCCCCACGTTGGCTCGCCGGAAGCCGGCTCCTCGCTAAGCACCTCGTCCGTGGCCGGCTCTTCGGGGCCGGAGGTCATCGGAAGCTCTTCCTCCGGGCCGCCGCCGATCGGCGTCTCGGTGCGGGGCGCAGTGACCACCCGTCCGCGGAGGAACGAGAACCAGTAGATGCTGGCAGCGACGATCCCCCCCGCCAGCGGACCGGCCAGGTAGATCCAGAAGTCCCTCCATTCCCAGATCAGGAGGGCGGGCCCGAACGAGCGCGCCGGGTTCATGCTGGCGCCGGTGAGGAAGCCGCCGACCAGGATGTCGAACGTGAGGACCAGGCCGATCGGAATTCCGGCAACCGATTTGAACGCCCCGCGGTCGTCGACGAGAACCGCGAACACCGTGAACACCAGGAAGAACGTGAGAGTCGCTTCCAGGAGCAGGGCGTTGCCGGGAGTCACGCCGAATTGGCGGCTCAGTGCCGTCGCACCCAGGCTGGTCGGATCGTGGCGCCATAGCCGTTCGGGGACCGCCACCCTGAGGAGGGCGGCGCCGGCGGCCGCTCCCACCAACTGCGCCGCGATATAGGCCAGGCCACGAAGCGTCTCGATCTTTCCGGAGACCCACACGCTCACCGTTACGGCGGGGTTGAAGTGCCCTCCGGAAATGTGCGCCAGCGCCGACACCATGACGGCCAGCACCAGCCCGTGGGCCAGGGCGATCCCGATGAGACCGGCGATGTCGGGACGAAACCCGAGGAGGGCAGCCGACCCGGCGCCGATGAAGACGAGGCTAAACGTACCGAAGAACTCTGCGGTGAGCTGTTCTCTGAGCGTCTTCACGCGATCCCCTTTCGTCAGACTCAAGTCCGAAGCAGTCACCTCGGCCTGCGTAGTGTGCCACGCTGCCGGGCCGCCGCAGGGCGGTGGTTACAATCGGGGCCGCGTGAAGATCCTGCTCATTTCATCAGACCCCAGGGTGCGGGACGCCATGGCCGCGATGACGCGAAGCGTAAATCGGGCGACCGGCGAGGAACCTGAGTTCCTCGAGGCGCGGGACGGAATTCGCGGGCTGGCGCTGGCGTGGCGGTATCTCCCCGACGTCGTGGTCGCCGACGAGATCGCCTCTCGGGCCGGCGCGTTTGCCGTGGCGAGGGAGCTGAAGACGGCCGATCCGGCGTTTCGAGGCCGGGTGATCATCTTCCTGGACCGCCGGCAGGACGAGTGGCTCGCCAGGTGGTCGGGGGCCGACGCGTGGTTCGTGAAGCCCGTGAACCCGTTCGATATCGCCGACACGGTGACGCGGTTCGTCGGGGACGATCAGAGGGAGGCGGTTTGAAGATCAAGGTGATTCACAAGAAATGTGGCAGGGAGAGCCTGGTCCAGCAGATCCTCCAGACACAGGGCCATTGCCCTTGGGATGGGCTGCCGTTCAACAGCGACTACACGGCGATCCTCTCCGAGGCGCTGGAGACCGCGGAGAACGCCGGCCACGTCCTCGAGAACGCGCTCGAGAAGATTTCCGACATGGAACCCGACATGACCTTTGACCGGGACTCCCTCATCGGGCCGCTGGAAGAACACATCGACCGCCTGAAGGCCGACCCGAAGGAGCAGCGGCGAGGCGTGCTTCGCTGATGGTCCCCGGCGCCGCCGAAGAGAACGGCGAAGCGGGGACGAACGAGTACCGGGTTCGAGTGAATCAGGGCGCCGGAGGGTGGGACGTGGAGATCCTTCGGCCTGAAGGCAGCGTCGCGTACACGCGCTCGTGTTCCAACGAGGTGGAAGCGCGAACGTTCGCTTCGACGGTTCAGCAGCACATCTACTGGCTTTCGCCGGAGAAGTTCGCGGAGTACTACCGGTTACAAGGGGCGGAGGCGTAGATGGGCTTCAATCCCATGCAGCCCGGGAAGATCAAGCCTGGGGACCTGCTGTTGTTCGTGTTCGGGCTGGCGATGATCGCCGCCGCGCTGATCTGGGTTCTGCGCTGACTCGCCGGCGCTCGAGACTGGCTACGAGCGCTCCAGGACCATCGCCATCCCCATTCCGCCGGAGATGCACAGCGTCGCCAGGCCGAGCGAATAACCCTTCTCGCGCATCTCGTACGCGGTGGTGAGGACCAGGCGAGCGCCGGTCATCCCGATGGGGTGTCCCAGCGCGATGGCTCCGCCGTTCGGGTTGAGGCGGTCGTGGTCGAGCTTCAGCTCTCGGTCGCACGCGAGCACCTGAGCGGCGAACGCCTCGTTCAGCTCCACGACCTCGAAGTCCTGAATCGACAGGCCCGTTTTCTCCAAGACCTTCTGTGTAGCGGGAACCACACCGATGCCCATGTACGCTGGGTCCACGCCAGCGCTGGTGTACGCGACGATTCGGGCCAGCGGCTCGCGCCCCTCGGCCTTCGCTCGCTCCTCCGACATGATCACGACCGCCGCAGCGCCGTCCGTGATGCCGGAAGAGTTGCCCGCCGTGATCGTGCCCGACTCCGCGTCGAAAACGGGCTTCAGCTTCTTGAGGACTTCGGGGGTGGTGTCTCCGCGCGGATGCTCGTCGCGCTCCACCACGATGCTGCCCTTCCGACCGGGCGCCTCAACCGGCACGATCTCCTTGGCACGGCGCTCCGACGTCTCGGCCGCCTTCTGCTGGGACCGCAGGGCGAATTCGTCCTGCTCGTCGCGAGGGATCTCGTACTTCCGCGCGAGGTTCTCCGCCGTCTCGCCCATGATCAGGCCGCAGAGGGGATCGAGGAACCCGTCTCGGTTCATGCCGTCGTACACCGTGGCGTTCCCCATCCGGTAGCCAAACCGGACGCGGTCGAGAAGGAACGGCGTCCTCGTCATGTTCTCCTGGCCGCCCGCCACCACCGCGTCGGCGTTTCCCAACATGATCTGCTCGGCAGCAAGCTGGACGGCCTTCATTCCGGAACCGCAGGCCATGTTCACCGTGAACGCCGGCTTTTCTTCGCCCAGGCCCGATCGGAAGGCAACCTGCCGCGCCGGGTTCGGCCCGTTTCCGGCCTGGCGGGCGTGGCCGAAGATCAGCTCGTCTATCTCGGACGCCGGGATGCCCGCTCTCTCCAGGGCAGCCGTGGTTGCCCGGATTCCCAGCTCGACGGCGGGAACCTCGGAGAACGATCCCAGGAATCGCGCGACGGGGGTCCGAGCCCCCTCCACGATGACGGCACGGCGCACGAGTCGATTATAGGAACGGGCGTTCGGATCCTGGGGCGGGCTTCGGGTCGGCTCGGTCAGGCGACGTGCCTGATCAACCGGCGCCGCTGCTGCTCCGTGGTCCCTCCCCACACCCCGTAGCGCTCACCGTTCTTCACGGCCCAGGCCAGGCAGAGTTCCTTCACGGGGCACACCGCGCAGTACGAGAGGGCGAGCCCGGCCTCTTCCTCGGTGGTGGGAAAGAAGACCTCCGCGTCGAGGCCGTAGCACGCGGCTCGCTCCTGCCAGTAGTCGGGCGGACTGACGTCCTCCGGAAGCGTGGTGAGGTCGATGTCGCCGCTCGGCACGCCGGTCATCCTAAGGGCTTGGTCGCCAAAAGACCAGGGGCTCCCCGCACCGTTCTGTTCCACGATCCCCCTTGCACGTTCGACGTGAATACCGGTTCGAGCAGGCCGTGTTGGAAGAGAGCATCCTGACAATTTCTTGGCTCGCCGTCCATACCTCAAACTGACGAAATCCACTTTTTTCCCGCGGCGAAGGGCATAACCGGCGCAAAAGGGGGAAGTTAGACCTTCGCCGGTGGTCGGAATCGGCACCGGTGGCTTTAGTCTGCGCCCGTCGAGAGGCGGGGAATGGTCCAATACCGAATAGCTGCTAGGACGGGAGATGCGGTCCTTCTCCAGCTGAGCGGGGAGTTGGCGCATTTCTTCCGGACGGAACAGCTTCGGCGCGCCCTGGAAGATCACTTCGTCGACGATGGCGTGAAGGTGATACGCGTCGACCTGTCCCCCGTGACCTTCATGGACAGTTACGGAGTCGCCACGCTGGTCTCACTGCTCAAGGAATCCCAGGAACGAGGGAAGAAGTTTCTGGTGGAAGGCGCCCAGGGGCAGGTCCGCGAGAAGCTCGGCGTCACGGGCGTCCTGAAGGTGCTTCAGAGGGGGACCTGAAGCGCAGGAGACCGGCTCCGCCCCGCTGGCCGGGACCACGATCCTCGATTTGACCCGTCTCCTGCCGGGCGGCTACTGCACGTTGCTCCTGGCCGATCTGGGGGCCGATGTCATCAAGGTCGAGGAGCCCGGGAGAGGCGATTACATCCGGTGGACTCCTCCGCTGGTGGAGGGGGAGAGCGCGGCCCACCGGGCTCTCAATAGGGGAAAGCGATCGGTGACCCTGAACCTGAAGTCTCCGGAAGGGGTTCTGCTCCTCCGCCGTCTTGCGGCCACGGCAGACGTGGTCGTCGAAAGCTTCCGCCCCGGCGTGATGGCACGTCTGGGCGTGGGGTACGAAGCGCTGTCCGAGGCGAATCCCCGGCTCGTGTACTGCGCGATCACCGGCTACGGGCAGGACGGCCCGTACCGCGATCTGGTCGGACACGACATCAACTATCTGGGTTACGGAGGCGTTCTTTCGATGACCGGCCAGCCGGGAGGCCCGCCGGTCATCCCCGGTGTCCAGGTCGGCGACCTCGGTGGGGGAGGCATGCTCGCCGGGATAGGAATCCTGGCGGCGTTGGTTGACCGGGCCGCTACCGGGCGGGGGCGCTTCGTCGATACGTCGATGCTCGATGGGGTGGTCTCCTGGCTGTCGATCCACGCCGGCGATTACCTGGCGACCGGGCGCACCCCCGAACGAGGGATGGCGCCGCTCACCGGCGGCTACGCCTGTTACCGGGTGTACCGCGCCCGTGACGACCGCTACCTCACGGTCGGTGCGCTCGAGCCGCAGTTTTGGGAGGCGCTGTGTAGCCGGCTTGGCTGTCCGGACCTGATCGCCGACCAGTACGGGCCGCCGGAGCGCCAGCGTGAGATGGGACAGCGCCTGGAGGAGATCTTCGCTACGCGAAGTCGCGACGAGTGGCTCGCGGAGTTCCGCGACGTGCCGGCGTGCGTTGGGCCGGTGAACGACCTGGGAGAAGCTCTTGGCGACCCGCAGGTTCGCCATCGGGAGATGGTCGCCGAGATCGAAGGGCGCGCCGTGGGACCGGGTCCCGCCCTCAAGATGAGTGGTGTTCGGCAAGGCGTCCTGAGACCGGCACCGACGCTCGGCGAACACACCGCTGACGTACTCAGGTCGATCGCCGTGGATGAAGCCGAAATCGAAGCTTTAAGGGCGCGTGGAACGATCTGAGGCAGTTCCGCGTGTTCTGGTCGTCACCAACGACTTTCCGCCGCGGATCGGTGGAGTTCAGCAGTACGTGTGGAACCTGGTTCGTCATCTCCCACCCGACCGTGTGGCCGTTCTTGCTCCCAACTGGCCGGGATGGCGCGAACACGATGAGGCGCAGCCCTTCGCGGTTCACCGGTGGCCGGCGACCTTCGTCTGGCCGACGACCGACCTGGCTCGGCGAGTTGTCTCGCTGGCGCGGGAGCATCACGCGGACGTTGTCCTCTTCGGCCATGGCGTCCCCCTTCCAATGATCGGTCCCACCATCGCGGCGAGAGGGATTCCGTACGTCGTGCTCACGCACGGAGTGGAATTTTGGGTGGCGCGAGTTCCGGCGCTTTCCTCGGTTCTTCGGGCTGCCCTCCGTCACGCCCGCGCGGTCACCGCGGTGAGCCGGTACACGTCGCAGGCCATGGAAGCCGTCGTGCCACCGACCGTGCCCTTGAGCGTTCTGTATCCCGGCGTGGACGTCGACCGGTTCTCTCCATCTGTAGATGGGGCCTCGATCCGCGACCGCCTGGGGCTTGGCCCCCGACCGATGGTGTTGTGCGTTTCCAGGCTCGTGCCGAGAAAAGGGCAGGACATCCTGATCCGGTCAATGGAGTTCGTTCGAAAGCTGGTACCCGATGCGGTTCTGGTGGTGGCAGGCGGAGGGGCATATCGCGCGAAGCTCGAAGCCGAGGCTGCCCGGGCCCCGGCCGGCTCGGTGGTGTTTGCGGGCGCGGTCAGCGAGGAAGAGGCACCTCTGTACTACGCCACGTGCGACGTTTTCGCCATGCCCTGCCGGTCGCGATGGGGTGGACTGGAAGTGGAGGGGTTCGGGATCGTCTTTCTGGAGGCCTCGGCGAGCGGGAAGGCAGTGGTCGCGGGGCGATCGGGCGGAGCTGATGAAGCAATCGTCGACGAAGGGACGGGACTGCTCGTGGAGGGAAGGGAACCGAAGGCAGTGGCGCTCGCCGTGGCGCGACTGCTGAGGGACGATCCCGGCGCGACCCGGATGGGCCTTGCCGGCCGCGCCCGTGTCGAGAAGGAGTTCTCGTGGCCGATCGTGGCGAAGCGGCTGGCCGGGATCCTTCGCGAAGCAACGCGGTGAGCGATTGACCGACTACGGGCGCCCGGCCACTCCGGCCGAGCCGTACGCGCCCGAGGTAGTCGTGCACGACCGCGGGTGGGTCGCCGCGCCGCCGGAAGACGTCTATCGGGTCGTCGAGGGCATTCGTACGTATCCGTCGTGGTGGCGGGGCATTTCGCTCGGCGAAGGCGAGTCTCAACTCCACGTGCGTCTCACGATTCCGGGGCTTGGACGGATGAAGGCCTCGGTTGCGGGACAGCGGCGCGACGTCGGCGTGATCATCCAGTTGGCCGGCGATGTGGACGGCGTCCTCGAGTGGTTCCTGGAGCCCTACAAGGAAGGAACGATCGCCAACGTGCATCTGCGGCTGGCGGCTCGTCCCCGCCGGTGGAAGCCTCGCGAACAGAGGTATCGGTCGGCGATCCGGGACGGCCTCGTGGCGCTCAGGACGGTGTTCGAGGACCGGGCCATCGCTCGAGTACGCCGGGAAGCTCCCTCAGATGGTCGATAACGGCCTCCGGAACGACCTCGGGATTCTCTTCCTGCCTGAACTGTCGGGTCTGCACCGCCCGCATTCCGGCCGAATGGGCGCCGTTCACGTCGTCGAGTAGCCGGTCACCGACGAACACCGTCTCCGCCGGGTCACCGTCGAGCCGCTCGAGTGCCGCGCGAAAGATTCGAGGGTCCGGCTTTCGAAATCCGATTTCGCTGGAAAACACAGTCGCGGCCAGAAACGGAGTCAGTCGAAGCCGCTCGAGGTCTTCCCTCACCAGCGCCGGGCGGAGTGAGAGGTTCGACACGAGCCCCATCCGATAGCCGCGAGCCTGAAGCTCTTCAAGTGTCGACAGGATCTGCGGCTCCACGGTCAGTGAATTCGAGTACGCGGAGTGATCGAGGTGCACGATGTGCTCGAGAACGTCGTCGGGGAGGTCGAACCCGACCGTGGCGAACGAATCACGGAGGAGCTGCGCCTGGTCCAGCTCTTGCAGACGTCGCTCCTCATACGACTGCTCCACCAGGCGGTCCACACCGCCGGCCACTCGCTCGACCAGGTCAAGGATTTCGGGAACCTCCATGTAGGCCACTGCCTCGATGCGGGCCCGGATCTGCTCGTAGGCGGCGTGCAGCGCTTCCTGGGTCCGTTGGAAGTCGACCAGCGTGTGGCCGAAGTCGAACAGGATGGAGTTCACCGGACCGTCGCCGGGGTTCACGACGGCGGATGCTACCCTCAACGCCGTGCGGGTGACCGCGATCTCCGACCTCCATGGAGCGGTCGAGCACATCGAACCCATCGCCCGCGAGTCCGACGTCCTGTTGGTTCTCGGCGACCTCATCAACGTCCTGGACTACCGGACGATGGATGGAATCCTGGTGGAAGTGTTCGGCCGCGAACCGGTTGCCGAAGCGGCGGACCTGAGGTCGAAGGGGAAGTTCGACGAGGCCAGGACGGCCATTCGGCGCAGCACCGCACCCGACTTCGACTTCCGGGCCCGTTTCCTGGAGCTGGCCAAACGTCAATACGAGCACGTGTTCGAAGCGCTTCCCGATCAGACGTACGTGACGTTTGGGAACGTGGACGTCCCGGATCTGCTACGGGCCTCGGTTCCGGAGGGCGTTCGCTTCGTCGACGGAGAGAGCGTTCGGATCGGCGGGACCACGTTCGGGTTCGTCGGTGGAGGTGTCCAGACGCCGCTCGGCGTTCCGGGAGAGGTCTCGGACGCCGAGTACGAGGCGAAGTTCGGGCGGGTCGGTCCGGTCGATGTGATCTGCACGCACATGCCGCCGCGGATTCCCTGGTACACCTACGACGTCGTGGCGAAGAAGTTCGAACCGGGGTCGGTCGCCCTGATCGAATACGCGCGACAGCACCGCCCGAAGTACGCGCTGTTCGGGCACGTGCATCAGCCGTTGGTGAATCGAGGCATGATCCACGGCACGGACTTCGTGAACGTCGGGCACTTCCAGGCGACGGGCCGGGGTTTCTCGATCGAGGTGGCCGAGTAACAGGAGGGTGACATGGCTGAGCAGACCGAAGGCGAGATCGAAATCGACGCGACGCCCGAGGAGGTCCTCGAGGTCATCACGGATTTCGACGCATACCCCCAGTGGGCGCAGGGCGTGAAGAAAACAGAGGTGAAGAACACGGATTCCCAGGGCCGTCCCAGTGAGGTCTTCATGGAAGTCGGCCAGATGGGCTTCAACGCCAGTTACACGCTCGCGTACAAGTACAAGGCGAAGAACGGCGGGCTGTCGTGGACGTCGAAGGACGCGTCCGGAGCGGTCAAGAGCCTCAAAGGTGAGTACGTCCTGGACGAAACAGACGGCGGCACGCACGTCACCTATCGGATGACGGTTGAACCAGCCGTAAAGCTCCCCGGAATGATGCGGAAGCAAGCCGAGCGAATGGTCGTGAACACTGCGCTCGGCGGCCTCAAAAAGCGGGTCGAGGGGCGCTGACGCAAGCGCAGAACCGGCTCCCGCTTTCCTTTGAGTAGGCTTCTTGGTCGTGCGGATCCTCCTGTTCACCGGAAAAGGCGGGGTCGGCAAGACCACAGTCGCCGCTTCCACCGCCGTCCGAGCCGCCATGTCGGGCACGCGGACCGTCGTCATCAGCACCGACCCGGCGCACTCCCTGGCTGACTCTTTCGACGTCCCTCTTTCGGCAACCGCACAGGAGATCGCGCC
Source organism: Actinomycetota bacterium (assembly GCA_030777105.1). Classification (GTDB taxonomy): domain Bacteria; phylum Actinomycetota; class UBA4738; order UBA4738; family UBA4738; genus JALYGK01. Next base: position 17,212 of record JALYGK010000112.1, read on the forward strand.
GAACCTGTGGGCGGAGCAGATCGACGCCCAGGAACGCCTGGAGGCGAACTGGCGAGAGATCCAGGAGTTCGTGATCTCGTGGTTGAACTGGGCCGGCGTGGACGCCATCGAAGCGGAAGAGCTTTCGGTCATTCCAGGACTTGACGAGATTTTCAGCCTGATCGACGTCAAGCAGCACGTCGATTCGGGAAAGTACGACCTCCTGGTCATCGACTGCGCGCCGACCGCAGAGACGCTTCGTCTGCTCTCTCTTCCAGAGATCATGAACTGGTACATCGAGCGGATATTTCCGGTGGAGCGGCGCATCGTGAAGACCGTCCGGCCGCTCCTCACACGGATGACGACCATGCCCATCGCCGAAGACCGGATCTATGCCGCTGTTGAACGGCTTCACCGCAACCTGGATGGCGTTCGCCAGTTATTGACCAACGATCGGATGTCGTCGGTTCGGCTCGTGGTGAACCCAGAGAAGATGGTGATCGCCGAAGCCCGCCGGACGTACACGTACCTCTCGCTATTCGGCTACCGAACCGACGCGGTCGTGGTGAACCGGATCATTCCGGAGGAGGTCTCCGATCCCTATTTCGGGAAGTGGAAGGAGATCCAGGCGGAACACTTGTCCATGATCATGGAGTCCTTCGAGCCCGTGCCGATCCTCAAGGCGCGGCTGTTCGACCGAGAGATGGTGGGACTGGACCTCCTTGCCGACATGGCGCGAGAGGTCTACGGCGAAACCGATCCCACCACTATCCTGCACCGCGATGAACCGATGCGGGTCAAGCGAAGGGGCAGCTCGTACGTCCTGTCCTTGCGGTTGCCGTTCATCGAGCGGTCAGACCTGGATGTGTTCCGCAAGGCCGACGAGCTCTACATCAGCGTGGGGTCGTACAAGCGGAACCTGATCCTGCCGCAGACGCTCCAGCGGCTCGACGTGCAGGAAGCGAACTTCGAGGACGGGCGTCTGGACGTTCGGTTCGCGAAGTCCTCCACTCGGGAGGCTCCCGTGGATGCCGGTTCGCAATCGAGGAGATGACATGGCGGAAACGAAGGGAAATGCACAGCGGTCGCGGCGGTCGTCCTCAGGATCGTCGCGGCGACGACGCGACGAGGTGACGGTGACACCCGGGTCGGAAAAGCCGGAACCGACGCTGGAGGCGGATCTCTCGTCGCGAACCGATGGCTCGACCGGGACGCAACAGCCGATCTGCTCCGTGGCGCTCTGCCCAATCTGCATGGTGGTGACGGCGGTGGGCGACGCCCGGCCCGATCTGGTCCAGCACCTGCTCCTGGCGAGCCGGGAGGTCCTGCTGGCGGTTCGGTCGATCATCGACGCGCGATTGGAGGGGACCACCAAGCCGTCGAAGCTCGAGCGGATCACGGTCGAGTGATGGCCGACGTCGATCGCGAGTTCCTGCGGAAGCTAGCCGAGTGGAGCTCAAACGGCGCGCCGGTCTCCAGCCTGTACCTCGACATCGATGGACGCCGGTTTCCACGCCGCGAGGACTACATGGTGAGGGCGGAGGGCCTCTGCGCGCACCTGAAGGAGCAAGCTGCTGGCGACAAAGAGGCGAAGCGCTCCGTGAAGGGCGACGTCGACCGGTTCATCGACTTCCTGAACGGATTGGACCGAAGCAACAATCGAGGCGTCGCGCTGTTTTCGTCTTCCGAAGCCGGCCTGTGGGAGGAGGTCCTCGTTCCACGGCCAGTCGCGGACCGTGCCGTCATCGCCGACCACCCGTACGTCCTTCCTCTGGAAGCGATGGTCGAGACCTATGAGTCGTTCTGCACCGTGATCGTGGACAGGGAAAAAGCGCGTCTCTTCCTGGCCAAGATGGGAAGGATCGAAGAAGCTACCGACGTCTTCGATGAGGTTCCCGGGCAACACGACCAGGGCGGATGGTCGCAGGCCCGGTTCCAGCGCCATATCGAAGAGTTGGTGGGACGGCACCTCAAGCACGTCGGTGAGGTGGTTCTCCGGTACTACAAGCGCCGCAATTTCGACCACCTGATCCTCGCCGGTCCAGAGGAGATTGTTCCGGCGTTCGAGGAGGGTCTCCACGACTACCTCAAGCGGCGGGTGGTGGCCCGCACCACGCTTCCAATGCATGCCAACGCGGATGAGGTGCTGCGGAAGTCGCTCCAGGTTGAAGAAGAGCTCGAGGGCCAGCGGGAACGCAAGACGCTGGAGAGGCTCGAAGCGGAAGCTGCGGCCGGACGCCTGGGTGCCATTGGACTCGGGCACGCGCTAAAAGCGCTGAACGAGGGCCGCGTCGACACGCTGGTCGTCCCGTTCGGACGAACGGAGAAGGGATTCAAGTGCCCCAACTGTGACTGGCTTGCCGTCACCGGCAAGACGTGCCCTCGGTGCGGAGCCGAGTTTGACGAAATCCCGGACGTGATGGAGGCCGCCGTGGAGGCGGCCCTTCGCCAGAGCTCACGAGTGGAGACGCTCGACCGAAACACAACCGGCAACCAGGAAGTCGGCGCGCTACTGCGTTACTGACCACTCCGTCCGCGGCGTGATTGGAGCACAGGCCGCACTAGTGGCGGTACTCCTCGTTCGGTAGTCTCGGTCCCCTATGCCGGCTCGACTTGCTATTGGCGTCGACGCGGGTGGAACGAAGGTCCAGGGTCTTCTGGTCGACACGGAAGAAGGAACGATCCTTCACCGGCGGACCCTCGAAACGCCCGCTGAAGACTCGGAGGCATCGCTGCGCGCGATCGTCTCGGTCGCCCGTGAGCTCATGGATCGCGGCAACAATGTGCTCGCAGTCGGCGTGGGGGCGGCGGGCATGGTGGATCGGGGTGGCGTCATGCGGTTCGCGCCGAACGTTGCGTGGCGCGACGTTCCGATTCGAGATGAGGTCGCCGCGGCAACCGGACTTCCAACGGTCGTCGACAACGATGCGAATGCCGCGGCGTGGGGTGAGTTCAGGTACGGAGCCGGTCTGGAATTCAACGACATGCTGCTGGTGACGGTGGGAACGGGGATCGGCGGGGGGACCGTGTCGGACGGAAAACTCGTCCGCGGCGCACACGGGTTTGCCGGCGAGATTGGCCACATCATCGTCGAGCCGAACGGTCCTCGCTGCGGCTGCGGCAACCTGGGGTGCTGGGAGCAGGTCGCGTCCGGGCGGGCCCTGGACCGCCTGGGCCGGGAGGCGGCGCAGCGCCAGCCGGCCAGCACGCTCGCTCGAATGGCGAACGGTGACCCGCAGAACGTGACGGGGCGCCTGGTCTCCGAAGCGGCTCGGAACGGCGATCCCGTGGCGATTCACGTGTTGGCGGAGGTGGGCCGGCGTCTCGGGGAGGGGATCGCCGGGTTGGTGAACGTGCTCGATCCGGAAGTCGTGGTCGTCGGAGGCGGCGTGGCCGACGTCGGAGACCCGCTTCTGGATCCACTCCGCCGCGCCTTCGGAGAAACTGTGGAGGCGCCGCAGCACCGCCCTCACGTGCCGATCCTCCGCGCGACCTTGGGCAACGATGCCGGCGCGGTCGGCGCCGCGGACCTCGCGGTGCTCGAGCTCGAAGAGCACGACGCACACCCGAAGGGAGAGGCGTTCACGGGATGAGCAACCGAAGGCCGAAGGTGGGCGTGGTTCTTCCGATGTTCTCCGGCGATGCGGCCAAGGTGATTTCCGCCGCGCAAGCATCTGAACAGCTCGGGTACGACGGCGTGTTCGTCTTTGACCACTTCTTCCCGCCGGGAGCCAGCCCCGACCGCCCCGCGCTCGAAGCCTTCACCACGCTCGCTGCCGTGGCGGCCACCACCGAACGCGTCCGGCTCGGCACCCTCGTCACACGCGCCGTTCTCCGGCCGCCCGGGTTGCTGGCAAAGATGACCTCAACCATCGACTTGATGAGCGACGGTCGCATGGTGCTCGGAATCGGAACGGGAGACCCGATCGACCGTCCCGAGCACGACACCTTCGGGTTCCCGAACCTTGGCGTGAAGGAACGCCGCGCCCACCTCGCCGAAACGGTTTCGGCGCTGAAAGCGGTGTTCTCGGGAAGCGTCTACGACGGAGGCCAGCACGTTGCTCGGTTGGAAGGCCCGCTCCTTCCACCTCCAGTGCAGGATGGAGGCCCTCCCGTCTGGATCGGCGCGCAGGCCGACGAAGTCGTTCGCATGGCCGGACGGCTTGCCGATGGGTGGAACGGGTGGGGTCTTCTGCCGGACACATTTCGGACCAAAGCAGAGTTGCTCGCCGAAGAAGCGGCGGCGGTAAACCGCCGCGTCGAAGCGACGTGGGCCGGCATCGTTCTGGTCGGGGAAGACAAGTCGGAAGCGGACCGTCTCCTGGAGTCGCGAAAGCAGAAGGGGATGACCGACGAACTGGCCTGGTCGGGCTCTGCGGATGACTTCGCCGAGCACCTCCGCGAACTGGCGGAGGCCGGCGCGGAGTGGGTCATCATCGTGCTCGCGGGCCCCGCCGGCCGTCGCGAGCTCATCGCCGAACGCGTCCTGCCCGCGCTCGACTAGCAGGGGGCCGTTCCACGCTGCAGATCTTTGACGGCCCCTTTTCGCGCACGTAAGCTCGACCCGCTGCCCGCACGG
>JALYGK010000113.1 GCA_030777105.1 Actinomycetota bacterium
CACGCGGGAGCCGCGTCTACGCCCAGGTCGTCCCCGACCTTGGGGAAGACACGGTTTTGCCTGAGGTCCACACTCGCGTTCTGCCAGCGTCGACCGTCTATACGGACGAATGGGGCGGATACGAACACCTGGGCGTCACGAACCGTCGTTATCGTCACTCCCACGTGCGCCACTCGCAAAAGGTGTACGTGGACGGCGATGTTCACACCAACACGATTGAAGGGTTCTGGTCGCTGCTAAAGCGCGGCGTGAGCGGCGTCTATCACGGTGTCTCGACGAAGCACCTACAGAGCTACTTGGACGAGTACGTCTTCCGCTACAACAACCGGGAAGATCCGCGCGGAATGTTCAGCGCTTTTTTGAACCGGATCGAGAAGGCTTCTCCGGAGACTGCCTTTTAGCAACCTTCTTTAGGTCGCGGAAGAAGTCGGCGCGAGTCAACGGCCGTTGCCCATTGTCAGAGGGCAAAGCAGGGCGATCAGAGTCCTTCTTAGATCCCATCGCTCTCCCACTTTACCTCCATTGAGGAGGGTGCCGCTCAACGCCAGCCCATGAGACTTCATAGACACCGGTTCCCGCACGTAGTTGAGTGATTAGCTCGTCTAGGTGCAGCGTGAGTACCTCGACGGCGTCTGGACTGTTGCAGGCGAGCTGGACGTGCTGCCCGAAGGTGTTGTCCTTGCGGCGATCCGCGAACTTACGATCATGGGATATGACGATCGCGTTCTTCTCCTCCGCGTAAACCGAAATCGCATCGTCGTCGGGGTCTGCAATCGCGTCCGCAGCGTCCCAACACTGATGACGAGCGCGGATTAGGATCGTGCAGACCTCGTCGTCTACATCATGATCGAGAACGAAGCGCACTACGCAACGCCGATCTCCCTCGCGCTTTCAATCTCGATTCTCGAGAGGTTCGGGTACCTTGCCTGAATTGAAGCGACAGATTCGCCGGCTCGTAATCTGCGACCGACTGCCGTTAGGAGTAGCGCCTTGCTTAAATCTTCCTCGGAAAGCGCTGGGTAAGACCGCAGAATGTCGGCGGTCGATCTCCCTGCATTGAAGTATTGAAGGACAACTGCGACAGGCACACGCGTTCCCTTGAAGATTGGCTTAGAACCCATCACCTTCTTTCGTTTAACCACGTACCCGAAATCAGCAGGCGCTCGACCGCGCTTTACCGCGTCAGAGACTCGCTTCCGGATGGGTTCAAGGTTGAGGATGCGCGGTTCTACGATCTGGCTCGGACGACGGCTACCCTCCCAAGTCCCGTCCGGATACTGAAAGAAGATCTCTGACCCTTGTACCGCAAACCTAATTTGCCGCAGGGGACGGTCGTACCCCTGCTGGCGTAGAAAACGAAGCACCGCCCTGATGTGTTGGAGAGAAATATCGGATTGCTGCCGGAGCTCAACTGCCACAAGTAATTCAGTAAGGGCATCGAGTCCGTATAGGCGAACGACGTTTTTCGGACTCAGCTTTCGGCGAATTGAGGGCTTGACGAGGCCCGTTTCCTCCCAATACCAAAGACGTTGGCGCGTGATCCCTGCGAGGGTTGCTGCTTTCTCAGCAGGGACCATCACTTCTAGCTCGGTCGTTGCGTTTCCCTTGTTCGCCATCCCTGCCCCATCGGCACCCTAGTGGATCTCCTGAATGAGTGTGCCAGAGGGGTAGGACAATTCAAGCGCTTCCGTCCGGAATCCGGACGTTGCAAGCTTGCAAGGACAGCCGTATCGTCCGGAGTCCGGACGATAGAGGCAGCTGGATGCCGAGGATCAAGCCCAAGCGGGACCAAAAGGTCCTGCTTGCTGCGCTGGAAGCTGCGACGCGGGAACTGGCCGAGGCCCAAGCGCTTTGGGATCGCTGTCTGGCGGCAGCGGAACAAGCTGAGATCGCCGACGCTCTCATCGCGAAGGCCGCGGGCCTTCCACCGTCCACGTATCACGACCGGAAAAAGCGCGGTGCGTGAGGCCTCACGGCACCGGCTGATCCCGGTCGAATTGTTCGTCGAACGCCACGTCGAGGAAGTTCTCGCAATACAGCGAATCTTCGAACGTCCGCGCGTTTCTCATACACGTTTGGTACGCGTTCTGTATCCGTTCTTCTCGTGGCGGCGGCGGGTTGGTGATGGACTGAACGATCGCGAAGACCGCCGCCACCAACACGGCGGCGATCACCCCCAGCGTGACAATCGCTTCGAGCCACCCTCTAGTGGTCGAGAAGACGCGGTAGAACTTATATCGGCGTGTGTCTTCGGAACGCTTCGGTGGGCGTTCGGGACCATAGAAGGTTTCGTAGAGGCGGTCAGTCGGGTCTTTCTTGAACATTCGCTTCCGTCATTGACTCGACGTCAATGATCCCCACGGTGCACACGGGATAAGGAACGACTCGATAGCTGATAACTAGGTCCGCTTCGGGGAAGACGGATGTTCGTTCCTCGCGGTCCGCGACCATTCGCTTGGTGTGAGGGACTAGGTCAGGTGATACTTCGACCGCCGCAAGCCACTCGTCTGCTACGTCCCTTGCTTCCTTCGGAGCTTTAGTCCGGTCTGCCCAGAAGGCGATCAGGTCATCGTCCGTCACCTTGTAGCGGTCGCAGTCTCCGCTCGCTTGGGTAGACGGCTCCGTCGGGGGTACGTCCCTCGTCTTCTGCCTTCGCCAAAAGCGCACGACGCCTCTGAACCTCAGGATCCTGGTCGATCTTGCGCCAGTATCCGATCAAGAACTCCCGGAGCGTATCAAGCGCAGCAATCGCCATGCCCAACCCCCTATGTCCCTGGACGACGGACGACTACCGTTGCCTTGTTGCCTCCGCTTGGCAAGGGGAAGGGGGGCGGTTGTCCACAGCCGAAAGTTATTCGGTCAGGCAGTCTGACTTGGGATTTCGGCGACTTTTTCCACATTCGCGCCTGATATTGGCGGGTCAATGTGGAACCCATACCTACGTCAAGGGGATAATTCCCAATAGGCTGGACTCGCCCCTAGTCGGTATTGCCTAGTCTTCAGGTAAGCCACGATCATCCCCCGGTAATTGCACGAGGGGGATATCGATGTCTACAGCCGTCCACGCAGAGCCAGAAGTAGTCTCGACGCGCCGATGGCCACGTATCGATGTACGGCCGCTTCTTTGGGCTGTCTCATTGGCGTGGCTCGTAGTCCTGATTCCGTCCCTGATAACTCAATGGCGAGAACTCGAGCCCAACCTTTTGTCGTTATTGCCCTGGGTTCTGGTGCTTTCCATTGCGAACCTTGTTCCGGTCCGGGGATGGAAAGCCGATATGGTCCCCGATTGGCCGATCCAGCTTGCGGCGGTTCTTGTCTTGACGCCCCTCGAGGCCGGCCTTGTTGGCTTCGTCGGGGCTTTCGATCAACGAGAGTTCCGGAGAAACACAACCCTAAGCAAGGCGGTCTTCAACCGAAGTCACGTCGCGGTCGTGAACTTCATTGTGTCGTTGATTGTCCACTCGCTCCTGACGTCACCGACCTCTTCGCCGCTCATCATCCCGCTCAGTTTCTTGGCTCTTCTCACGCGCATCGCGATGAACTACTTGCTCGCAGGCGTTGTCATTTCCTTCGACGAAGGTCGATCACTCCAAGAAGTGATCATGAAGCTCCGGATAGGACGGCTCTCTGATTTCATACTTACTTTGATCGGTTGGGCTGTTGAGGGAGCGATGCTTGCGGTCGTCTATGACCAGCTGCATCCCGCGGTGCTCTTCGCGATCCTCGTGCCTACTCTCGTCGGTCGTCAGGTCCTTGCGACGAGCCAAATGTTCCTTGAAGCAGATCGGGCTTATCGTTCATCCGAAGCAACGGTCAGACACATATCTCGTCAGATTCTTCAGGAACGGCTCGACGAACGACGGCTGATCGCCGCAGAACTGCATGACGACGTTCTGCCGCCCCTTTTCAAGATGACACTGATGGCCCACGTTCTGGAGGCGGATCTTGCAAGAGGTCGATTGCTTGAATTGGAAGGCGATTTGCGAGATCTAGTTACCACCGCAGAAAAAAGCGCCGAGAACGTCCGAAGCGTGATAGGCGAGCTTCGTCACTCGGGGTTCCGTCGAGGGGGTCTCCCATCCGCCCTGTCGACCTTCGTCACCGGATTGACCTCAGAAATAACGGCGACCTTTCACACGGAGTTCTTCCCGATTGAGACGGATGAATCGAGCGAGCTGACTCTTTACCAGATCGCCAAAGAGGCACTAATGAACGCCGCCCTGCACTCGCGAGCAAAGAACATTTGGGTGCACCTCGGTCAGGATAGTGACTTCATTCGGCTGACGGTTCGAGATGACGGCCTCGGATTCAACCCTGGCCTCGATAGGAGAGGTCACTTCGGGATCGAAATCATGCGAGAACGGGCCCGGCTCGCCGGCGGCCAAATCTTTATCGATTCGGATACGGGGTCTGGGACTACCGTAACGGCCCTAATACCGCGCGGGCCTGAGGGATAGAGAAGGGAGAAAAAGATAATCCTGGCCGATTCCAACTCAATGCACGGGCGGACCGACCAGGATATCTAAACTAGCGAACCTTCCAATGTGCGCCACCTGCCAGCAACAGCGCGACGATGGCCGCAATGGAGTAAGCCACTCTCTTAAAAGTCTTCACTCGTTCACCTCCTCCCACTTCCCCGAAAGTCGGACATAGATCCGTCTTTCGTAGGAAGTGGGCGGATTATCCACATCCCCCAGTTGGCGGGTCAACCTGCCTTTGCGGCCTAATCGTCTTGCTGTAAGAGATTCTTGTGGGCCCATTCAGCTAGATAACCGATTGCCGCCAAAAAAGATACGGCCGAGGATCTAGCGGCCGATAGCACTTAGGACGGTATTCGCGGAGTCCGCCATGACGCAGACAGTGAAAAAGGCGCCACCCGCCGGAAACGTGGCTGGAATCGTCTTTCAAGCGATCGTGGTGGTTCCCGTGGTGGTCCTGCTTGCTTTGCACTTATCCCGCCATCCGGCGGTGTGGAGTCAGCGCCATTTGCTGTTCTGGTGTGCTGCTGTAGCGGTCGTGGAACTCTTGCCAGTTCCGGTTTCGAGGGTCCTACAACTCAGCCTTAGTTTTCCGATTCTGCTCGGTGTTGCCATCCTCTTTGATCCATTGACAGCTGGTGCAGTCGCCTTCATAGGTGCGTTTGATTCCCGGGAGTTCCGTCGAGAAGTGCCCGCGATAACGGCGCTGTTCAACCGGACCCAGATCGCACTCTCAGTCGTAGCTGGTAGCGCGGTGTTCCATTCTCTTGCGACCGTTCGTTCGCCAGTTGCCTTCCTTCTTCCCGCTGTACTCCTCGCCGCGGTGGCTGACTACTGCGTCAACGTCGTGCTTGTCAGCATGTTCATGCGTTTCGCCCGTCTGCAACCTCTGCGCGTGGTCCTGTCAAACTTGCGGCTCGGCGGCTTGCGAGACTTCCTGCTGAACTATCTTGGACTTGCATTTATCGGGGTCGTCATCGCGCGGCTCTACGACTCCGTCGGTTTGTGGTCCGTAGCCGCGTTCGTCCTGCCGCTTGTCTTCGCCAGGCAAATGTTCTTCCGCACGATGGCGCTCGAAGACGCGCATAAGGAGCTTCAAGACCGGGAGCGGGTCCTCCGGAACCTATCGAACCGAATGGCCGAGGAACGGCAGGACGAGCGAATGCAGATCGCGGCGTACCTCCACGACGACCTGGCGCAGATGCTCTTCCGATTGACCCTTCAGGTCGAAATGGCCAAGAAACGACTTGCACAGGGCGAGGTCGGCACCGTCGTAAAGGATCTCGACGGCATTGCAGCCACCAAAGAACAGACCTCGGACGCGATCCGCGCTCTCATTCGAGACCTACACCGCTCCCCTATCGGGCGGAAGGGCCTCGCGGAAGCGATCCAGAGCTTCGCCGAAGACATGAGCAAGGGCATTGCCACCCGCGTCCACAGCGACGTCGTCGAGGTCTCCCTGCCGCCGCCGATCCAGCTCCTGATCTACCAGATCGCCCGGGAAGCCGCGTACAACGCGCTGAAGCATGCAGAGGCGGAGAATATCTGGATCACCGTCAAAGAAATCGAGGACGGCGTCGAGCTTCAGATTCGCGACGACGGAAAAGGCTTCAACACGTCGGCGCCGCCACCCGAGGGCCACTTCGGCTCGGTGATGATGCGAGACCGCGCCCAGGTCGCCCGCGGGAAGCTCTCCGTGGAAAGCGAGATCGGGCGCGGCACCGTTGTCACCGCCTCGTTCCCGAAGGTCTGGGTGGAGGAAGGGACACGCCTGGAGGCCGAAGAGGAGCCGTCAGCGGGCGACTCGCAAACGCGTCTGGAGGACCCTTCATCGCGAGAGCTGGGCCGATTCCGACGCGGAGGTCGAAGCAGGCCGAAGCAGCCGTCTCCCTCGCCGGATTCCGTGCCCGAGCCGGAAACGGCCCGAATAGGCTGAGTCAAACCCCAAATTCGGAGAGCTCGGCGCGGGAGCTTTCGTCCATGAACTGCCGGCGAGCCGGTGCGCCAATCCGGTGCTTGCCGCCGCCCCCCCGGGTGGCGGACGCCAGGACCCACATGACGCCCAGGTAGGCAATTAGATCGCCGGGGCTGAATACGTTCCGAACCGGTGCACCGATCGGGATGGAGTCCGCCAGCGGCATCAGCAGATCGTCCGGGCGCTCGAGGTGGTGCTTGGCCCCTCCACCTTCGATCAGCGCCTGTCGTGTCTCCTGGTAGTCCGGTCCGTACGCTTTCCGGAGTGCCTCATCCGACACCGGCATTCCTCGGTTGAGTGAGATCACGAAGACATTGAGAAGGATTCCAACGAGTACCACCGGAAAGCCCGGGAACTGAATGTTCTCGAGGATGAACGCGAGGATCAGCAGATAGGAGACCACGAGGAGTGCCGCGCCGATCCACCGCTCCAGTGGGTCGCCGAACCCCGGAACGGGCACGAGCTGTAGCGCCAGCCCGATCAGCGCTAGCGGCCAGAGCCGAAATCTGACCGCCGCAAGCGTTCGAAGGCTGCCCCCGGTAACCAGGCCGAGCAGGATCCCGCCGACGATCACTCCGAGGACGAGCAGCACGCTCCAAGGCTACGTCGTCGAACCTGGCTCTTCGAGAACCCGAGCAGGCGTGGCGGCCCTAGTTGGGCAGAGAACTAAGACTGTGCGGCGAGAGTGCTAGGCCGCCGAAGCGTCGTTGGTGGCTTCCGCTCGCTTCCGAACGAGCACCTGCGCCATGATCTTGTCGTACTCAGTCTTGTGTGCCTTGACCAGCGAGCGCACGGCATCGACGTGGCCCTTCTTCCCGGCCACACGTTCGTACTCACGTCGATGGCGCTTCAGGAGCTTGCCTTCGGCTTCTACCCGAGCACGCGCCTCAATTCCAGACAAGAATCAACCTCCGTATCGGATATTTACCCGACAACGAAAACTGCCTATCGGGCGGCAGTATTCCCGTCCGGTCCACTCCGATTCGCAAGGGACGGGATTTACGCGCCAATAGTCTGCACTATTCGCGCGGTTAATGCCAGTGCGATCCGCGGAATGCCGGTCGGCGCTAACGTAGAGGGTAAAGGCTCCAACAGGAGAGAAACGTGCAGCAAAACATCGTTCAGAAGGTGCTGTCCGAGCACCTCGTTAAGGGGAAATTGGAGGCTGGAGAGCCCATCACGTACCGGATCGACCAGGTCCTCCTCCAGGACGCGACCGGGACCATGGCGTGGATGGAGTTCGAGCAGTTAGGGGTCGATCGGGTGAATGTCCCCCTGGTGGTCCAGTACGTCGACCACAACATGATTCAGCTCGACTACAAAAACCCCGAAGACCACTTCTTCCTTCAGACCATTGCCGCGAAGTACGGGGCGGTGTTCTCCCGTCCCGGTAACGGCATCTGCCACTACGTCCATCTGGAGCGGTTCGCCAAGCCTTACGCCACTCTGGTCGGGGCCGATTCGCACACCACCACCGCAGGCGCCCTGGGATCCTTCGCGCTGGGAATCGGCGGCATGGACGCCGCGGTGGCCATGGCCGGTTTCCCCTTCGAGCTCCAGTGCCCGGCCGTCGTGCGAGTGGTCCTCGAGAACGAGCTGGGGCCGTGGATCTCTTCTAAAGACATCATCCTCGAGCTGCTCCGCCGGCTCACCGTGAAGGGCGGTATCAACAAGGCGTTTGAGTTCGACGGCCCTGGTGTTGCGACGTTGAGCGCTACCGAGCGCGCCACGATCTGCAACATGATCCTGGAGCTTGGAGCAACGGCGGGAATCTTCCCGGCGGACGACCAATGCCGACAGTTCTTGGAATACCAGGAGCGGCCGCAGGACTATCGCGAGCTGCTGCCGGACCCGGGTGCGACGTACGACGAGGAGATCGTGATCGATCTTGCGCAGCTCGAGCCGCTGATCGCCAAGCCGTCGAACCCGGACAACGTGGTGCCGGTCCGCGAAGTGGCGGGTGCGAAGGTGGCGCAGGTCTGTGTCGGGTCGAGCGTCAACTCCAGCTACGAAGATCTCGCCATCCCCTCTCTGATAGTGAAGGAGGGCGGTGTTCACGAGGACCTGGACATGACCGTCTCACCCGGTTCGCGCCAGATCTTCCGAACGATCGCGCAGACCGGCGTCCTCCAGGACTACATCGTTGCCGGGGCACGAATCCTGGAGCCTGCCTGTGGCCCGTGTGTGGGAATGGGCCAGGCACCGCCGGAGGAGATCCCTTCGGTTCGAACGATGAACCGGAATTTCCCCGGGCGAAGCGGGACGGTTCGCGACCAGGTATTCCTGGCCTCACCGGCTGTGGCGGGGGCCACCGCGCTCAAAGGGGTCATTGCCGACCCTCGCGACCTCGGCTACGACCCCCCGAAGATCGAAGTACCGAAGCCGGTCATCGAGGACACCATGTTGATCTATCCCCCACCGCCCGAGGAAGCAGCGAATGTTCAAGTCTTCCGGGGCCGCAACATCCAGCCACCACCCGTTCCGCCCGAGCTCCCGGAGGAGCTCAGCGGCAAGGTCCTCATCGTGTTGGGCGACAACATCTCAACGGGTTCGATGTCACCCGACGGCGTCCTGGTGATGCAGGAGCGATCCAACATCCCCGTCATTGCCGAATACTGCTTCCGAAAGGAGGACCCCCAATTCGTCACGCGCGCCCACGAGTGGGGCGGTGGGTTCATCGTCGCCGGTGACAACTATGGGCAGGGCTCCAGCAGGGAGCACGCCGCCCTGGCGCCACTCCAGCTCGGCGTGCGAGCGGTTTTCGCAAAGGCCTTCCACCGCATTCACCGCCGGAACCTGATCAACAACGGAATCGTCCCGATTCTGGTCAACGATGACATTCACCAGCGCGCCGAGATCGGCCAGGAGTGGCGGCTTCCCCGTATCCGCAAGGAGATCGAAAGCGGCTCGAACGAGCTAACGATTGAAATGAACGGCGAACAGTTCGTGGGTCAGGCCAAGCTGTCAGACACGGAACGCCAGCTTTTGCTGGCCGGGGGGCTGCTCCGATACCTGAAAAGCGCCGCCTGAAGTCGCCCGCAGGCGGCAGCGTCAGGACACTCTCGCCGCAACTTGCGCGTCGCCTCGCCGTTACTCGTCAGCGGCTGGCCGGGCCACCTCCTGCTCCGGGAACCGGCCCGATGATGGATGTGATTCGGGACCTGGGGTGCCTTCAGCTGGACCCGATCAGCGTCCTTGCCCGCAGTCATCTGCTGGTCCTGTGGAGCCGGCTTGGGCCCTACGCGCTTTCGGATCTCGACACCGTCTTGTGGAAGGAGCGGCGCTTATTCGAGTACTGGGCGCACATGGCATCCATCGTGCTGACGGAGGACTATCCGATTCATCACCTTCTGATGCGGCAGTACCCATACCGCGGATGGCGGAGCGGGTTGCGACAGCGGACGGCGCAATGGCTCGAGGACAACCGGGCGCTTCGTCGGTACGTCTTGACGCGGTTACGTCGAGAGGGGCCGCTTCGGCTCCGGGACTTCGAAGACCGGGCCGTTACCGGGTGGCAGTCCAGTGGCTGGAACCTCGACCGGAACGTGGACCGGATGCTCGACATCCTCTGGACGCAGGGGCGAATCATGGTGGTCGGGCGGGACGGGATTCAGAAGATCTGGGATCTCGCCGAGCGGTGGCTTCCGGATTGGACGCCTCGAGCACGGCTGAGCGAGCGGGAGGTCGTTCGGCGAGCGGCGCAGCGATCGCTTCGAGCCCTTGGAGTGGCGAGGCGACGGGATATCGAGCGACACTTCACGGTCTTCCGCTATCCGGGGCTCCGGGACATCCTCCCCGAACTGGAGAAGCGGGGGGTCATCCAGCAAGTTCGAATCTCCGGACGAGCCGGTGACTGGCCGGGCCCGTGGTACGTCCATGCCAGTGACCTGCCTCTGCTCGACGCGCTCGAGGCGGATCACTGGGAACCGCGTACGACACTCCTCTCACCGTTCGACAACCTGATCATCGACCGGGATCGGACGGAACTCCTGTTCGGTTTCCGGTTCCGGATGGAGATCTACGTCCCTAAGGAGAAGCGGCAGTACGGCTACTACGTGCTGCCCATCCTCCACGGTGATGAACTCATCGGACGTGTGGACCCGATGATGGACCGGCAGCAGAGACGGCTGATCGTGAACAGCCTTCATGCCGAACCGCAAGCGCCGGGCAACGCCGAGACCGGCGAGGCCATCGCTCATGCCCTCCGGGAGTTGGCCCGCTTCCTGGGAGGGGACGACATCGAATATCGGGGCGATGTGCCGGCGGCCTGGCGAAAATCGCTCCGCTAGAAGTCAGGCGGCCAAGGAACCAAGTTGAACCAAAAGATAACTCTTGCCACAGGCAGACCAAGCTGTCAGTATTCGCCTGACCACTGACGCCGAGGTCTAATTGCGAGACTTCAATTGAACGAGCAAAGCCTTCAGGCAGCCAACGCCTTTCTACAGGCCGCCTCTGCAACCACCAGCCAAGGCGAAATCCTTCAACAATCCCCTGCCGACATAGGCAAGCAGGCGGGCCTAACCAATCCACTTGCTGTAGCCAGGGCAGTGCGCGCATTGGCAGCCCGCCGCCGACTGGAGGTCGAGGATGGGCGCTATCGGCTGATCGATGCCAGGCCGCTCGAGCCGGGTGAGCCCGAGTCGGTCCCCCGCGCTCCCCGGCGT
>JALYGK010000114.1 GCA_030777105.1 Actinomycetota bacterium
ATCGACGCGGCTGTGGCCGGCGACGCCAAGGTGTTCGACCTGGTCTACGCCGCGGCCACCGACCACATGCCGATGACGGCTTCGGCGCTCGCCGGAGCGATCTCGGGGCAGTTTCCCGAGAAGTTCAGCGCCTAATTCCCCACGACGCTGGACGGGAGGCAGACCCGGGGCGATTCAGCCCCGGGTCTCCTCTCTTTCTCGTGGTTCCTATGATCCATCGGACGATGACCAGCGAATCAGATGGGATGGACCGCGAGCCAACCGAGCGAGCTGAGGGAATCCTGCCCTTTCCGCAACGAGAGGTGACGGAGGGCATCCCCGAACCTGAGGCGTTCGTCGACCGGTACCTGCTGGGAGACGTGGCTGCGGGCGACGAGAGCGCATTCCGGAAGCTGTATGGCCGGTATGGGGGACCGGCGTACGGGCTCGCACTTCGCGTTACCGGGGACGGAGTGCTCGCTCAAGACGTCGTTCAGGACGCCTTCCTAGCGGTATGGAGGGGTGCAGGGGCGTACGACGGCGCACGAGGAAGCGTCCGGTCCTGGCTCCTGTCCACCGTGCATCACCGCGCGGTCGACGTCGTGCGGCGCGAGCAAGCGCAGCGGAGCCGGGCGGAGCGCGCTGGAAATAGGATTGAACCGAGCGTGGACTTTACCGAGAACATCGTTGAAGCGGCGGATCTCGGGTGGCACCGAAGGAGGGTCCAGGAAGCTTTGGGGGGGCTCCCTGAGGAGCAACGGGAGGTGGTCGACCTCATGTATTTCGACGGGTTGACACAAGCTCAAGTTGCCGAGCGGCTGTCGCTACCTCTCGGCACGGTGAAGAGCCGGTGCCTGTTGGGAATGCGGAAGCTGAGAACGGCCCTGGCCAGAGAGGAAGACCAATGATCGATCACGAGCGAATCGAGGATCAGATCGTCCTCGCGGTGCTCGGTGACATGGATCCGAGCGAGCGGGCCTCTTTCGAAGCCGAGCTTGCCGCACATCTTCCGGAGTGTCGGAGATGCAGCGAGCTCACGCGAGACTACCGCCAGGTCGGCGATCATCTGGCCCTGGCGGTGCCACCGGCGCCGCCCCCACCAGGTCTGGAAGACCGAATTGTCGCAAGAGCAACCGGGGTCGGCGGCAAGGTCGTTCGCGTGACCACGTGGAGACGACGGTTGACGCAAGCTGCGCTGGCGGCCGCCGCGGTCATTGTCCTGGTGATCGGAAGCATCGCCGGAAGCCGGCTCGTCACCGGTTCGGATGAACTTCGGCTCGTGAGGCTCCGGGCCGCTGGCGAGGGATCCATCGCCATCGCCTACACCGCTGGAGGGGATAGGGCTTTGGTCGTCGGGAGCGACCTTCCCGACCCGGGAGGCGAGCGCGTCATGCAGCTTTGGGTGAGGGCTGGAGGGACGATGGTCCCGGGGGGAACGTTCCGCCCGAGGCGCGGCGACGTGCTCGCGGTCACGCGGTTGCCTGCGAAGGACTTCAATCTCGTCGCGGTGACGATCGAGCCTCGTGGCGGCAGTAAAGCGCCAACGTCTGATCCCATTGCCGCCGCGCCGGCCTGAGATCTGCTGGACGTCACCTCCCTACGACGTCATGTCGCGAACGGCGGGAATGACTTCGGACGCCAGCAGCTCCCTGCCACCGGTTCGGTCGCCACGCGGCCACAGATTCAGCGCGTTGAACCCGAGCTCGACGAAGTCGGAAAGTTGGTCTGCAATCTCCTGAGGCGAGCCGGCCAGCGTCCGTCCCTGCGGGTCATGCGCGCCTTCCTGGACCAACACGGGGACGTTGTACGCGTAGGTGAGGGTGTCCGGATCACGGCCGGCTTCTTCGGCCGAGCGGCGAACCCAATCGCGCAACGCCTTCACGCGGTCCGGCGGCGCGAACTGCATCGATGGAATCCAGCCATCGGCCAGGCGTCCAACCAAGGTCAACGCGCGCTTCCCATACACACCCAGCCAGATCGGAATCGGCGTGTCCGGCTTCGGTTCCAGCTGGGCCCCCTGCGTTCGGAAGTGCCGGCCGTCGTAGGTGAACTCTGGTTCGGACCACATGCCCCGAATCACGTGCAGTGCTTCCTCCAGCGCGCCGACTTTTTCGCCCGGGGTTCGGACGTCGAGCCCCCACGAGCTGAACTCGACGTCGGATCCACCGCCGCCCAATCCGAGGATGAAGCGGCCGCCAGAGAGCCGCTGGAGTGTCTCCGCCATCTTCGCCGTCACGGTGGGGTGTCGGTAGGGAAGGCCGAGCACGTTCGTGGCGATCTGGATGCGCTCCGTTCGCGCGGCGACCCAGGTCAGAAGCGTCCACGTCTCATACGAAGGCGTGTCACCGTGGAGGTGGTCCCAACACGTGACGAAATCGAAGCCGACCCGCTCGGCATGTCTCGCGTCTTCGACCGGATCGGTCCGGCCGCCAACCGTGGGGACGACCGCGGTGCCGAACGAAATCTTCACCGGAGGCCAACCTAGAGCTTGCGTCGATTCTTTGCCACGAAACGGTTCAGCCTCCGAGGATCGCACGGATCTACCCGAGATTCCGGCGCCCGTTTGGTGTGCAGTGCGGCCTCGTCTATTGCGGCCTCGTCTATTGCGGCGCATTCCCACTCCAACTATTGACGGGCGTGACGACGTCGATATATTTCCGTGCCGGTTGGGTGGTTGTGCGCATTAGCTGAGCCGAGGGAAGCTGGGGTGGCTACGACCGATACGGGCGCATACGGCAACCGAGTGATCGATTCGCTTCTTCAACCCGACCGGGATGCGCTGCTCGCGCGGGCCAAAAACGTGACGCTGGAGACCGGTGAGGTCCTCGCGGAAGCGGATGAGCCACTGAGGTATGCGTACTTCCCGCGCAACGGCATGGTGTCACTTGTTACGGTCGTCGAAGATGGAACGATGGTCGAGTCGGGCACGATCGGGAACGAGGGGATGTTCGGGGTCCAAATCGTCCTGGGAGCTGACTCCAGTCCCAACCTTCGGGCGTTGTCTCAGATGCGTACCGACGCGATCCGGGTGGAGGCAGACGAATTTCGGCGTTTGGCGCTGAATGGATCAACGCTTCACTCTCGTCTGCTCAGATATTCCCATGTGCTGTTGGTGCAGGCCGCCCAAGCAGTCCTCTGTAATCGACGCCATGGCGCGGAACAGCGTTGCGCAAAGTGGCTTTTGTTCGCGCAGGATCGTATGGCTACTAACCGGATCGACCTAACACAGGAATTCCTGTCGCAGGTGCTCGGCGTGCGGCGGGCTTCGGTCACCACGGTCGCGAACGCTCTCCGAAAGCGAGGGGTCATTGACTACCACCGTGGTTCGATCACGATCCTCGATCGGGCTGGGCTAGAAGGCGTCTCCTGCGGCTGCTACGCGATCATTCGCGAGGAGTACGACAGGTACCTGAACGCAACCGGAATCGCCAGCGCCTGAGCGGGAGCTTCACACGGGCCACGCCTCGCGGCGGTACCCCATCTCCCAAAACATCCATTCGAAGCGAGCCGTCGTCTGAAAGTGCATGGCCATCTTCGCTTCGTCGGCCGAACTTAGATCGCCCCCCACTTCATCCGTGAGGTACAGCACCTGCTTCACGATTTCGCCGTACTCTTCGCCGCCATAGGTGTCGATCCATCGCTGATAGATCGGATCCGGCGATCCCTTTTGGATCAGCTCGTTGCCGACCTCCATGTAGATCCAGTAGCAAGGCAGGACCGCGCCGAGCGCCTCGGCGAAGGAACCACGGTATGTAGTCGCCACGAGGTA
Source organism: Actinomycetota bacterium (assembly GCA_030777105.1). Lineage (GTDB taxonomy): Bacteria > Actinomycetota > UBA4738 > UBA4738 > UBA4738 > JALYGK01. The sequence goes on from JALYGK010000114.1 coordinate 3,749, forward strand.
ACTGGTGTAGGCAAGGTTCGTCGGAGCAGGCTCCGTCGCGAGGACGTCCGCTTCGCTGACGCCGAAGTCGGCGAAGAAGCTCTCATGGAGCTGGTGCTCGACGGCGATCGCTCCCGCGGCGTGCTCCGCGAACATCTTGGTCGCGCGCTCGTTCGGAGCTCTGGCTGCGCAGAGCGCGAGCGCCCGCGCGTACTCCCGGAGGTAGAGCGCGTCCTGGACGACGTAGAACTCGAATGCTTCCCGCTTCAGCTCGCCGGTGGTGAGCCCTTTGATGAACGGATGATCCAGGATCGCGTCGTAGGTCAACTTGATTGAGTCCCACAGGCGCTCCGTCAAAGCTGTCATGCCGTCTCCTTCGCCACGTACGGCCATCCATACAATCATGTCAGTGACGGAGGGCAACGTGCCGGCGGAGGCCGTCGTGCCGATCGTTCGCATGGGCGACCGGGTCCTCGTCATCAAGCGGGGCCCGGCCGTGGTTCGGCCGGGTTATTGGTGCCCGCCGAGCGGGCGGATCGAAGATGGAGAAACGCAGGAAGAAGCTGTCGTTCGCGAGGTCGCCGAAGAGATGGGGCTGGCCGCCACACCTGTCCGCAAGGTGTGGGAATGCCCCACCGACGGCGGCGATTTCATCCTCCACTGGTGGCTCGTCGAGGTCGACACGCACGAGCTTCGCCTCGACCCGGCGGAAGTCTCAGAGGCTCGATGGGTGACCGCCGATGAGTTCTTGGAAATGGAGCCGACGTTTGAGGGCGACCGCGAGTTCTTCGTGAAGGTCTTGCCCCGGCTGGACGCGAAAGGGTAGTTCGCGCCTATCCAGGGAGGCTCCTCAAAGCTATGTCACCAAAAGAGTGAATCCCATTGGTTCGCCACCGCGTTCAGCGCATGAAGGAGCGCCTCGTGTGGACCGGCGTTCACCCGCAGAACCGCGTCGGGGATCCGGATCGTCTGATGGCTTCCGTCCGGTAGGCGAACCAGGCGTTGCGCAGTCGAGAGGAAGATCTGCGCTGTGGATTCGACGGTTTCGTTCGAGTCGGGATCGTCAACGAAGAGCTTGAAGCACGGCGTGAACTCCAACGACAGATCGACGAAGACCCATCCCATCTGTTTGGAGGACGGGCCGTTGAGCAAGAACTGGCCTCGGTCACCCTCCTCGTCGATCCTCGGAGTGAGACCGACGCTCTCCGCCCACGCCCTTGCCAGAGGTAGCGTTACGTGGTTCCAGATCTGTTTCACGCTCGGGTTCGTCCCGTCGAGCACGAACCGAATCTTGGTGATGCGGGTGTTCTCGAGGGCGGGCTGGAGGAAGTTCCGGAATCCCTCGGGGTAGGAGAGACCGCCGAGCGGGACCTTGAACCAGTACATCGTCCCCGCGCCCTGTTCAGCGAACGTTCGTCCGTCGCGGGCGACGGCCTCCCACGGGCGAATGATCCTGATGTCACCGGCGGTCTGAAGTTTGGTGAGTTCACCCGAGACCTCTGAAGTCGCCGGCTCCGGCGTTCGAGCTCGCTCGCGTCTGGGCGCCGTCGCCGGATCGGGCACCTTCTCCCCACGAAGCTGACGCAGGGGCCTTTGGTGGTTGGCGTTGTAGGGCTGAAAGATCTCGAGCGGAGGGTCACCGGCCTTCAAGCGATACAGGCCGTGCCGCTTCCACGTGATCCGGCTTTTCCCGATCCAACTGAAGGCATCTCGGTAGACGCTGCCGGTCACCGCGATATGGCCGCCGTCGACCAGCCCCATGGCCCGGGCCGCCCAATCGACGTGCGCGCCGAACACGTCGGTCCGATGTTCGCCCGTTCGCTCGATCCGGATCTCGCCGACGTCCAGTCCGATGCGCACCTTCAAGTCGGGATGCCGGTGAAGGTGCTCCTGGATCTCCATCGCCCGCTCGACCGCCAGCGAAGGGGCGGAGAAGATTGCGATCACTCCATCCCCGGTCCACTTGACGATTTCGCCGGCGCCGTCGCGGGTAACCGCGTCGGTTATCAGGGAGTCGTGCTCGCGGCGAAGTTCTTGAAAGGTCTGTTCGTCGGCCTTCTTGGTGATGGCGCGCTTCAGCGCCGTCGAACCGTGCATGTCCTCGAACATCACGACGGCGAGACGCGTTTGCTCGGCCAGGGCCGTGATGGCTCCCGGGCCTGCCTGCTGCCCCCCAGTCCTCACGCCCGAATCATGGCGTGTCGCACCAAGTGGACACAACACCCGTATCGAACCGTGGCCACAATATGGATATGGAGATCGAGCTCGTACAGGGCGACATCACCGAACAGGAGGTCGATGCGGTGGTCAACGCGGCCAATTCCTCCCTGCTCGGAGGGGGCGGCGTCGACGGGGCGATCCACCGAAAGGGCGGCCCGGAGATCGTCCAGGAGTGCCGCCGCGTAAGGGCCAGGCAGTTTCCCGACGGCCTTCCGACCGGTCGGGCCGTCGCTACGACGGCGGGGCGCCTTCCGGCCCGATGGGTCATCCACACCGTGGGGCCGGTCTACTCGACGACCGACGACCGGGCGGACCTGCTCGCCAGCTGTCATCGCGAAGCCCTGAGAGTGGCGGACGAGCTGGGGGCCAAGTCGGTCGCCTTCCCCGCCATCTCGACCGGCGTTTACGGCTATCCGTTGGAGAGGGCCGCCTCCGTCGCGCTGAGAGCGGTTCGCGAAACTGATACGAGTGTCGAGCTGGTGCGGTTCGTCTTGTTCGACGAAGCCGCATACGAGGCATTCGAGCAGGCTCTCCGTCAAATCTCTTAAGGCCGAGGGCGACCGTCGCGGCGCTCGTCGTCAGCATGCATCTCGGGGTTCCATACAACCTCCCACAGATGATCGTCCGGATCCTGGAAGTAGCCCGCGTATCCGCCCCAGAACGTCTCGTGGGCGGACTTCACGATGGTCGCGCCTGCCTCCAGCGCCTGCGCCATGACTTCGTCGACGGCCTGCCGGCTTCCGACGTTATGGCCGATGGTGAACTCGGTCGGACTGCGGGGAGCTTCAGGAATCCCCGCGTCGTGCGAGATCGACCGTCGTGGCCACAGCGCAAGCCGTATGCCGAATTGCAAGTCGAAAAAGGCAACTGCGCCGTACTCGAACTCAGTGCCAACGATCCCGTCTGTCGGCAGTCCGAGACCGTCCCGGTAGAACCGCACGGCGGCTTCAAGGTCGTCCACACCGATGGTGAGGACCGTGATACGCGGTTTCATGTCCCCCTTCCATTTGCCCTGGTGGCGGAGGCGGAAGGGACAAATGCCGAACACCTCCGACGGGCTGGAGCAGCTCCAGCGCTTGCTCCCCCATTGTGGACGATGCCAGTGACATTTCGGCCCTCCGGCCCCCTTTTATCCTTACCAAAGACGAGAGGTAAGGAGACTGAGGTGGACGTTCCGGCGACCGTGACCTCGAAGGGGCAGATCACTATCCCCAAGTCGGTCCGGGAGAGGCTACATCTCAAGACGGGCGACCGAGTGTGGTTC
>JALYGK010000115.1 GCA_030777105.1 Actinomycetota bacterium
GCGGTCGGCCAATCGCCGACCGCACCGCCGTTTCAGCCGACGCGACTTGCTCCCTCACCTTCTCATCGTTCCGGAACAGTGGCGGGCCTTTATGCCTAGCCCAGGAAGGGCGCGTGTCCGCGCTGACGGATACGCGAATCGGACCTTCGGCTCCAACTGACCCGATCCGGTAAAGCCGCCATTCGCGGGTTTGTCGATAACCCACTCAGAGCAACAGCCCGCGCTTCGGGCCATGGCATCGGAGCCACCGGCCTACTGACGAAGGGGACGCCCATGTTGAGAGTCGTTCGGACCGCCACTCTGGTTCTTCTCGCAGCCCTCGTTGCCCGCGGAGTCGCTTCGGAGCCTTCGCAGCCCCCCCACGTCGTTCATGGTCTTACCGAGGGAAGTTCGACTGCCGTCGATCTTCGACCCGGCATGGACTTCAGCGAGAGTGGTATCACCATCCAGGTCCCTCCCCGCGGTATGAGCGTCGCCGCAGAGGCCATCGGCAGCAAGGGCAAGGCAGTCGAGCTGGCGATCGAGACGCGCCGCGACGGCTCCGTCGTGGTGCACCGCGGCGAGCAGGCGGAGCGGGTCGCGACGGTTGGTCGGTCCTCCAGCCCGTGCGGCGACGGCGGCTACACGCTGGCCGGTGCCCGTTGGAAGTCGACGTACGTCTGGTACGCAAGCTCGGCCAACCTGCCCAGGAACATCTCCTTCAGGGGAGCGGAGTCGTCGTTCAAGAAGGCCATCTCCCACATCGTGAACGCCTACAACGATTGCGGCCGCCAGGACGCGGTCAGCGCGACCGCCGCGTATGCGGGGAAGACCCGTTCAGCGCCGGATATCAGCGATAGCGCGGCCTGCCGTTCGGCGGACGGACGGAACGAGATGGGCTTCAAGCGGCTTCCATCGGGTTACCTCGCCTACTCGTGCCGGTGGCGAAGCTCGATAGGAACGATCGTCGAAAGCGACACCGCGTACAACACGCGCTACAAGTGGTACACGTCGAAGCCGTCGAACTGCTACTGGCGGTGGAGTCTCGAGAACGTGGCGACCCACGAGCTCGGGCACAGCTTCGGCCTGTCGCACGTTTCCGAGTCGTCCCACCCCAGGCTCACCATGAGCACCACCATCTACCCGTGCCAGAGGGGTGAGGCCACGCTGGGGCTCGGGGACATGAGAGGTCTGGAAGCCCTCTACTGATCTAGCGGGTGCAGGGCCCGGTCGAGACCCGTTGCGTCCGGCCCTGGGCCGCTCGAACCAGCGGTATCACCTCCGGAGACGTCACCGCGTAGCCGATACGCGGTTCGGTCGTCGAAGCCGCTATCACCACCCCCGCCACCTGCCCGTTGGTGAGGACGAACGGCCCGCCCGAATTCCCGGGGCGAACCACTGTCTGGAGCTCGTACACGCTTCGGCGGACAACGGATTCGCCGTAGATATCTCTCCCCACGGCGTCGAGCTCCCGGCGCACCGCCGCGGGTTGGAACCGGAGCGAGCCTCCTCCGGGAAAGCCGAGGACCGCTCCGGCCGTCCCACGCGACTCCTCTGACCCCGAGAGTGCCAGCGCGGGAGCCGGGTTCAATCCGATCCGAAGGACGGCGATGTCGAGTTCCGGATCGAAAAGCACGGGTGTCGCCGCCTGCGACCCTCCGTTCTGCTGTTGGACCTGAGGTGCCGTGACTCCCGCCACCACGTGAGCATTGGTCACGACGTAGTTGGACGCGGCCACGAACCCGCTTCCCTCCTGAATGACGTCGCACGCTTCTCCGAGGATTCGGACGGTGCTGTCCATCGCCTGTTCGGCCGCCGCGGCGGCTTGTCCTCTCGACGGTCCCTGCACCGGTCCGGCCGGGGGCGGCGGGAGGCCTTCGAACACCTCCGGGAAGTTGAACCGGTTCAGGAAACGCCTCACCCCGGCGAGGAGGGACGGCGGTCGGGGGAGGGCGTGGTCCAGCGTCCGTACCACGCGGGAGCCGCGAATCTCCCGAGCCAGCGCTGGAACCGGGCCGTTGGCGAGGTTCACACCGAGGAACCAGACGGTCAGGAGAACCGCCACCACCGCGACGATCGATCCGATGGCGGAATCGAAGACTCGGAGGGAGCTTCGTCGGGCGATCGCCCAGAACCGTGAACCAACGAACCATCCCACGCCGTCTCCGATCGCAGCGAGCACCAGAAGCGTGGACAGCGCAACCATGGCCTGAGCGAACGGCGACTCCACCAGGTCGGCCAGGATGGGCGCGAGCACGGCGCCGGCGAGCAGCCCCGCGATCAGACCGGCGTACGCTGTCAATTGAAGAGCGGCGCCTCGCCTGAAGCCGTTTACTCCGGCCAGAATCGCCAGGAGCACGACGAAGACATCCAGCAGGTTCACGCCCGTATGGTGACAGAAGGCAGGGGTACACTGGCGTGATGGTCACGATCGCGCAGATCTCGGACCTGCACGTCGGTTCCCCTTACTTCGTCCCGAACCTGATGAACCGCGTCATCGTCGAGATCAATCAGCTCAACCCCGACATCGTCGTCTGTACCGGCGACCTCACCAACGAGGGCTACCGGCAGGAGTACAAGAACGTCGTCGCGTACCTCGACCGCATTCAGAGTCGTGTGGTCACCGTGCCGGGGAACCACGACGCGCGCAACGTGGGGTACCTCCATTTCGAGGAGCTGATCGGGCCTCGCCACTGGGCCACGGACGTTCAGGACGTCAGGATCGTGGGTGCCGACTCCAGCGAGCCGGACTTGAACGAAGGGCAGATCGGTCGTGAGCGGTACGCCTGGATCAAAGAGCAGTTCGACGTCCCCGCAGCGTTGAAGATCTTCGCCATCCACCATCATCTGCTGCCGGTCCCGGGCACGGGTCGCGAGCGAAGCATCGTCAGCGACGCCGGGGACCTATTGGAAGTGTTGATCGAAGCCGGCGCGAACATCGTCCTGACCGGCCACAAGCATGTTCCCTACGTGTGGCGTCTGGAGAACATCTACGTCGCGAACGCCGGGACGGCTTCGTCGCTCCGGCTCCGGGGCCACACTCGGCCCTGCTACAACGTCGTCGAGGTGCAGAACGACGAGGTGAAGATCTACCGCGTATTCCCGTTCGGCGGGCAGACCATGTTGGCGCACTTCTCACTGTCCACCGGCACCCAGTACTACCGCGAGCTGGAGGAGTTGGTTCAGGAGGCGCGTCCCGACGTCTCTGTCGCTTCGGAATAGGAGTCCGCGAAGCCGGACACCGGGCTTCGCTCCGTGACAATGCCTTTCACAACCGTGAACGTCATCGCTTTGGTGGATGGTGAGCACTATCCCCCGGTCACCCGGTGGGGACTGGAGCGTGCGGCCGAATACGGACTCACGGTCGTGGCGGCCGTGGCCATCGGGGGGGCGGAGAAGCTGTCCGCTGAAGGAGACCTTCCTCTCGGGAGCGTTCAGGTCGTGCAGGGAGAAGCGGATCCGCGCACGGCGCTGCGGGATGCGATCGCATCCTTCCGGCCGCACGCCGTGCTCGACCTGTCGGATGAGCCGGTGGCCGGGTACGAGCGCCGCATGGAGCTGGCGGCGGTTGCGCTGGCCGCCGGTGTGTCCTACATGGGCCCGGATTTTCGGTTCGATCCGCCAATCACCGGAAATCCGCTGCCCGTTCCCTCGCTTGCGGTCATCGGTACCGGAAAGCGGGTGGGGAAGACAGGGGTCGCAGCACACGCGGCCCGACTGTCCGCGGCGAGCGGGCACCGTCCCATCATCGTGGCGATGGGCCGTGGCGGCCCTGCCCACCCCGTGATGGCCGGTCCTCAGGACGTTGAGCTGCCGGCGCTCCTCGCGCGAATCGAGGCCGGCGACCATGCTGCATCCGACTTCCTGGAGGACGCGTTGACGGCCGGCGTGACAACGGTGGGAGCTCGCCGGTGCGGGGGCGGGCTCGCCGGAAAGCCCTTCGCGTCGAACGTGGAAGACGCCGCCGCCGTCGCGGCGTCCATGAATCCGGACCTCATCATCCTGGAAGGGAGCGGAGCGTCCGTGCCGACTGTTCCGTGGGACGCGGGGATTTTGGTGATGCCGGAGTCCCTGCCGGTGGAACACGTGCGAGGGTACTTCGGCCCGTTTCGACTGTTGCTTTCGGACCTCGCGGTCATTATCATGGAAAACGGTCCCCATTCGGGGCCGGACAACCTTTCCACTCTTTATCCCGAGATTCGCCGCCTGCACGCCGACATCAAAGTGGTTGTTGCGGAGCTTCTTCCGGCGCCGCTGGCGGACGTGAGGGGCAAGGATGCGTTGTTCACCACCACGGCAAGACCCCAACTGGCCAACCGACAAGCTGCTCACCTCGAGCAATCGGCAGGATGCCGAATCGTCATGACGTCTCCCCATCTGAGTCACCGCCAGAGATTGGAAAAGGATTTGGCAGCGGCTCCCGCGTTCGACGTTCTCCTCACCGAGCTCAAGGGAGCCGCCGTGGACGTAGCCGCGAGGCGAGCCCTGGACCGTGGCGCCGAGGTGGTGTTCGTGGACAACCGGCCGTCCACGGTGGAGGGCGACGGCCACGTCGACGACCTTATGCGTGAGACGGCTGCGCTTGCGCGGACCCGAGGAATGGAACGGTTGCGTACAGAGAGGAACCAGTGACCGAGAGCAGGGTCATCGTGATGTCGGGCGACAAGCCGGGGCTCCCCTACTCGAAGGGACTGAGGGCATCGGAGCTCATGGTGACCGGCCTTTCGCCCTTCCGGGCATATCAGGTGGCCGAACAGGTCGAGGAGAGGCTTCGTGGGCGAAACACCGCCGCAGTGACGCTCGACGAGCTGGACGACGTCACGGTTGAGGTTCTGGGCGACATCGCCGGCGAGCGCTACGCCACGAAGTTCGTGAACTGGCACGCGCTGGCCACGCTGAACCTTCCGATCGTCGTCCTGATTGGAGGGAGCACGGGGGTGGGCAAATCGACCATCGCCACGCAGCTCGCCGTTCGACTGGGCATCGTGCGCGTGGTCGCCACGGACGCCGTCCGAGAAGTCATGCGAGCGATGCTCACCAGCGAGCTGATGCCAACGCTCTACACGTCATCGTTCGACGCAGACTCCGCCCTCCGGGAGCCGCCTCCTCGGCCCGCCGACCGCGTCATCGTGGGGTTCCGGGAACAAACCGCTGCCGTAGCTGTTGGAATTAGAGCGCTCGTCGAGCGTGCAGCGGTCGAAGGGACCAGCATCGTCATCGAAGGGGCGCACGTTGTTCCGGGCTTCGTCGACCTCGGACCGTATGAGGATCGCGTGTTGCCCGTGCCGGTCGTGATCACCGTGGACGATGAAAAGGTTCACCGAAGCCACTTCGTGGCCAGATCGGCCGAGTGGTCGTCGCGCCCCTTTGAGCGATATCAGCGAGGTTTTCGAAACATCAGGAAGGTGCAGAAATACATCAAGAGCCAGGCGCTCAGCCACGGCGTGCCGATCATTCCGAACTACAGCCTGGATCAGGCTCTCTCTGGACTCACCGACCTGGTCGCCGAAAAAGCGACAGAGGTGGTCCGGGCAGGAAGGAAGACGTTGAAGAAGACGCAGAAAGAGGCCAGTCCGTCGATCGAAATGGAGGCGAGCAGTCGATGAAGCTGTTCTTGGACACCGCGAACCTGGACGAGATCCGCGAGATCAAGGAGTGGGGCGTCCTTTCGGGATGCACCACGAACCCGTCGCTCCTGGCCAAGGAGAAGAACGACTGGGAGCTCCAGATGAAGGAGGTCGCCAGCGAGGTCGATGGCGACGTCTCGCTCGAGACCACCGAGGAGGTGGCCGACGCCATCTTCGAGGAGGGCATGAAGCTTGCCAGCATCGCTCCGAACGTCGTCGTGAAGGTGGCGATGACTCCTGAGGGGCTGAAGGCGGGAAGGCGCCTGGTCGGAGAGGGCGTCCCGATCAACGTGACCCTTACGTTCTCGCCGGCGCAGGCCATTCTGGCGGCAGAGATCGGAGCGAGGTACGTCTCTCCGTTCCTCGGGCGTCTGGACGACATTGGCGCCGATGGGATGTACGTTCTCAGGGAGATCTGCCAGATCTACCAGGCCCAGAAGTACGATACTCTTGTACTGGCAGCGTCCCTCCGCCACCCCATGCATGTGGTGGAAGCGGCCAAAGCAGGAGCCGGCGTCGCCACCATGCCATTCGATGTCTTTTCACAACTGGTGAAGCATCCGCTGACCGACGCGGGCATGACCAAATTCCTCAGCGACTGGAAGAAGCTCCAAGAGGAGCTCAAGAAAGAAGGAGCCTGACCGTGGAATCCCGAACTCTCGAGAGGTCCGACCTCGAAGGAAAGGTCCTCGCCGAACTCCAGCAGATCGCCCAGGCGGTGGGCGTTGAGAACCACCGCATGAGGAAGAGCGATCTGATCGACGCCATCCTGGCGAAGGCCTCGGAGAACGGCCAGGACGCCGCCGCCGTCGGCATGGCGACTGCCGGCGACGCTTCGGGGAATGGACCGGCCGGTACCGCGTCAGAAGAAGGGGCGGCGACTCCTCCGGCTACGGACTCGGCTGCACCGGCCACAACCGACACGCCTCCGGCGGACGCTTCGGTGGCCACCGAAGGGGCAACCACCTCAGCCGAGTCGGCGGGCGGAACGCAGGACGGCGGGACAGCCACGGTGGAGGGACCTCGTCGTCAGGAGGGGCACGGTCGGACCGGCGTCATGGAGCGTCCGCGGCGTCCGAGTCGCGAGGAACGGCGCCGTCAGCGGGAGCTTCGCCGTGAGCGAGAACGCGAGGAACGCGAGCAGGAGCTCGCCGAGGCCCCCACCCGCACCGGGATTCTGGACATCCTCCCGGAGGGGTACGGCTTCCTTCGAACCACCGGATACCTCCCCGGACCCGAGGACGTGTACGTTTCGCTGTCGCAGATCCGTCGGTTCGGCCTTCGGCGCGGCGATGTCATTGCCGGTCAGGTTCGTCAGCCGCGCGACAACGAGAAGTATCCCGCGCTGCTTCGAATCGAGACGGTGGCGGAGGTGGACCCGGAAACGGCGCGAAGGCGACCGGACTTCGACAAGCTGACGCCGCTGTTCCCGGACGAGCGGTATCGCTTGGAGCACGACCCCAAGCAGGTCACCGAGCGGATCATCGACCTGGTGGCTCCCGTCGGAAAGGGCCAGCGCGGCATGGTCGTGTCGCCCCCGAAGGCGGGGAAGACCACGGTGCTCAAGCAGATTGCCGGCGGGATCATCGCGGACGACCCGAAGACCCACGTGATGATCCTCCTGGTGGACGAACGGCCGGAGGAGGTCACCGACTGGCAGCGAACGGTCGAGGCCGCCGAGGTCGTGTACTCCACGTTCGACAAGCCTGCGGACCAGCACACCCAGGTGACCGAGCTCGTGTTGGAGCGGGCGAAGCGTTTGGTCGAGCAGGGCCGCGACGTCGCGATCCTTCTGGACTCCATCACCCGGCTGGCCAGGGCGTACAACCTTGCGGCTCCGGCGTCCGGCCGAATTCTGTCGGGTGGTGTGGACTCCACCGCGCTCTACCCGCCGAAGCGGTTCTTCGGCGCCGCCCGAAACCTCGAGGAGGGTGGGTCCCTGACGATCATCGCGAGCGCACTCGTCGAGACGGGATCGCGAATGGACGAGGTCATCTTCGAGGAGTTCAAGGGAACCGGTAACTGGGAGATCAGACTGGACCGGCAGCTGTCGGAGAAGCGGATCTTCCCGGCCCTCAACATCGAGGCGTCCGGAACCCGAAAGGAGGAGCGCCTCCTCTCCACCGAGGAGCTTGCCCTGGTCTGGAGGCTCCGCCGAGTCCTCCACGCCCTGGAGCCTGCCGCTTCTCTGGAGCTGCTCATTGACAAGATCCGGCAGACCAAGTCGAACGAGCAGTTCCTCAAGGAGATCTCGAAGGCGCCGGTCGGCGAATAAGAGCGGGGGAACGCGAGGATGGCCGGCTGGGGGGACGATCCCGTGATGACAGAGCTTCAGGCCGCCATCTTCAATGGCTGGAGCCCCGTCAACGTTCGGGAGGAACGGGATTCCAGCGGGACCAGCTTCGACGTGGTCACCGTGGAGAAGGAAGGCGAGAAGAGGGAATTTCGGAGCGACCATCTGGCGTTTCACCGGTACGTGGAAGGCCTGATGGAGGACTTCGGGCTCTCGTACTCGTGAAAGGACTGTCATGAAGCAAGGGATTCACCCCGAATACGTGACCGCGGCGGTTCGGTGCTCCTGCGGGAACACCTTCACTACGCGGTCGACCAAGCCCGAGATCCACGTGGAGATCTGCTCGAACTGCCACCCGTTCTACACGGGCAAGCAGAAGCTGGTCGACACCGGTGGGCGGGTCGAGCGGTTCCAGCGGCGGTACGCGCAGCGCGGCTCGAAGAGCTAAGTCGCTCGCTTCGTGCCTTCGAGTGAACATTTCTACGGAGGGCAGGCTGTCCTCGAAGGCGTGATGATGCGTGGCCGCGACCATTGGGCCATCGCGGTCAGAAAGCCGAACCAGTCGCTTCACGTCGAATCGCACCAGATCAATACGATCGCCAAGCGGTGGCCGATCTTTCGAAAGGCCGGCCTGCGGGGCGTCATCGCTCTGGGGCAGGCGCTTTCGATCGGTGTCCGGGCGCTGACGATCTCCGCGAATCAGTCGGCCGAGAACGAGCAGAAGGCCACGCCGCAGCAGATGGCGGTGTCGATGGTGCTGGCGTTCCTTCTCTTCACGGCGCTGTTCATCGCCGGGCCGTTCCTCGGGTTCCGGCTTCTCAGGGGCGTCGTTCCTTCGACCGTTGTGCGGAACGTGCTCGAGGGCTTCCTCCGCCTGGGGCTGTTCCTTGGCTACCTAGCGTTGATCGGACGGATGAAAGAGATTCGGCGGGTGTTTCAGTACCACGGGGCGGAGCACAAGACGATCGCGGCCTTTGAGAATGGCGACGACCTGACCACTCGAAGCGTCGACCGCCATTCGACGCTCCATGTTCGATGCGGCACCAACTTCCTTCTGATCGTGATGGTGCTGACGATCCCGGTGTATTCGATCTTCACCGTCGCGGGATTGCTCTGGGGGCTTCTCCTTCGCCTCATCGCCATTCCGGTGATCGCCGGCATCTCGTACGAGATGCTGCGGCTGGGAGCGAAGTTCAGGGACTCGCTCATCATGCGCGCGTTGATGGCGCCAGGGCTCTGGCTCCAGAAGATCACCACGCGGCCGCCGGATGATTCGCAGATCGAAGTGGCGATCACCGCGTTCAATGAGTTGTTGAAGCGCGAAGGGAAGGTCGCACCGGCAAATCCTTGATCCGCTCGTCTTCGGGGCTACAGTGAGCCTGCGCCCGTTTGCAAACGACAGAGGAGTACGGATGCTTGCCCCTCAAGAGATCGAGTCGGTGTTTCTTCGACCATCGAGCATCGCCAGCCGCCGGTTCACCCGGTCTCCGAATGGCTATGACCCGGAGGAAGTGCATCAGTTCCTGGAGGACGTCGCCGACTACCTGAGCCGCCTGGAGGGTGAGCTCGAGTGGCGACGCGCCCGGCGGACGCGCGAGCGCGGAACGATCGGTGAACAGAGGGAAGCCATCAGTGTGGTCACGGAGGCTCGCGAACATGCCGAGCGAATCCTTGCCGATGCGCGAAAGGGGGCGGAAGGGTACATCCGCCTGGCCCGAGCGATCGCCCATCAGCTTGCCCTCGAGGCGCAGGCGCGTCGTCCGCAGGTCGCCTTGGCGGTGACCCGGGCAAGTGGGTCGAGTACGACCGTTGAGGGATTCGAGGGCTTCGATGACTTGGAAGTGTGGGTCGACGCTTCAGTGTTCGATCTGACGAAGTTGGAACAGCCGGAAGCCCTTGAGGAGATTGCCGCCACCGAGGCCGCGGCGCCTGACGCCGCCATCACAGAGGCCGCCGCCGCGGAGGTTTCGCTCACCGATGATCCTCCGCAGGAGCTTGCGGCGTCGGCCCAGACGGACAACCCGCGAAAGACGAAGAAGAAGTCAAAGAAGCGGTCGAAGAAGAAGTTCTGAGAACCGTCTCTTCTCAGCACCCATAATTGCTGTCATGCGACAGCGTCTTGACGAGCTCGAACAGCGCTACGAGCAGCTCAGCCGTGAGCTCTCCAGTCCGGACGTGGCTTCCGACCCGTCCCGTCTTCGTGACCTCGGTAAGCAGCACGCGGAGCTTCACGAGATCGTCTCGACCCACCGGCGACTGGAGGAGGCGCGCCGCCAGGCCGAAGAGGCGCGGCTGCTGGCGAGGGCGGAGCGCGACCCCGAGATGGCCGACTACCTCCTGGCGGAAGAGCGCGAGGCCGAGACCCGCGCCGACAAGCTGGACCGACGACTCCAGGAGCTCTTGGCACCCAAGGATCCGAACGACGAGAAGGACGTGGTCGTGGAGATTCGCGCGGGCACGGGCGGTCAGGAGGCCGCGCTGTTCGCGGGAGACCTGCTCGAGATGTACCGCCGCTACGCGGAGCGAATGGGGTGGAAGACGGAAGTGCTTTCGTCCAGCCCTTCGGAGGTCGGCGGGTTCAAGGAGATCGTCCTGGAGATCCGCGGCCGAGGCGCCTATTCCAGGCTGAAACACGAGTCCGGCGTTCACCGCGTGCAGCGCATCCCCGTGACCGAGTCAGGAGGACGGATTCACACGTCGACGGCGACCGTGGCGGTGCTTCCCGAAGCCGACGAGGTCGACGTGCGAATCGATTCTGACGAGTTGGACATTCAGGTCTACCGCTCGTCGGGCCCGGGCGGTCAGAGCGTGAACACCACGGATTCGGCGGTGCGGATCGTCCACAAGCCGACGGGGATGAAGGTCGAAGTCCAGGAAGAACGGTCCCAGCGCCAGAACAAGGAGAAGGCGCTTCGCTACCTTCGATCGCGGTTGCTCCAAATCGCTCAGGACGAGCAGCAGCGAGAGGAGGCGGCTGCCCGAAAGGCGCAGGTCGGAACGGCGGAGCGGTCCGAGAAGATTCGGACGTACAACTTCCCCCAGAACCGGGTGACGGACCACCGGGTTGGAATCTCGATCCATAACCTCCCGCAGGTGCTGGAAGGTGACCTCGACGGCTTCATCGACCCGTTGATGGCGGAGGAGCGCAATGCGCGGCTGGAGGGGGATGGGAGTCCGCGATGACGGAGGCGCTTCCGCGGGAACAGACGACGAATGGACTTCGTTCGAGCGGACTATCTGCGGCCGCCACCCTCAGCAGGGCCACCGAGTACCTGGCGAGGCATGGGGTCGACGCACCACGGCGGACGGCCGAGATTCTCCTCATGCGGGTCCTGGAAACGGATCGGGCCGGGCTCTATCGGCGACGCGAGGGACTGAATTCAACAGAGGCGCGGCTCTTCGGTCGACTCTTGTGCCAACGGTGTACGGGCACTCCGGTCCAGTACGTGGTTGGGCAGCAGCAATTCATGGATCTGATCCTGGAGACGAGGCCCGGCGTTTTCGTACCGCGACCGGAGACCGAGCAGCTGGTCGAAGCAGCGCTCGAGGTTCTCGCAGAGGGACCGGCGGCACCAACGATCGTCGACGTTGGGGCCGGAACCGGCGCCATCGCGTTGGCTATCAAGCGATTCGTGCCTGGTGCCCGAGTCCTGGCGACCGACATCTCGACGGATGCCGTTGAGCTCGCCCGGACGAACGCGGACCGCCTCGGTCTCGATGTCGAGGTGCTTCGCGCGGACCTGCTCGACCCGGTTCCGAGCGAGTTGCGTGGTGGATTAAATCTCCTCCTGAGCAACCCGCCGTACGTGACCGTTGACGAGTACGACGCCTTGCCGACGGAGGTGAAAGCCGAACCCTACGAAGCGCTGGTGGGAGGAATCGAGTTCCATCGGCGGCTCGTGGACGCAGCGATCGAGTGGCTCGCACCCGGCGGCTGGCTAATCACCGAAATCGGCGACAACCAGTGCGACGAAGTGCGGGAGCTCTTCGCTGAGTGGCTCACCGACGTCGAGGCGCTCGCCGACCTCGCCGGCCGCGACCGCATCGTGCGAGGACGCTTAACAAGCTGAACTCACGGTTGGCTCCCGCTTCGTCACGGCTGGCATCCTTTAGCCGTGGAGGTCTTCGAGGTCAATCCAGCCCGGCCTGAAGTTGCCGACAAGGCCATTGATGCGGCCGCGGCCGCTCTCTTAGATGGAGGGCTGATCATCCTTCCCACCGAAACGGTTTACGGGATCGCCGCTCGGCCAGATCACCAGTCGGCCACCAAAGCTCTCTTCGAAGCGAAGCGGCGTCCGGCCGGTCTAAATCTCCCCGTTCACGCCCCGGATCTCGATTCGGCTTGGACGGTAGCGGCGAAGGCTGAAGGCGCCGAGCGGCTCGCGTCGGCGTTCTGGCCGGGTCCGCTGACCCTCGTGCTCCCGAGGACAGACGTAGCCCGCGAGTGGTACCTGGGCGAAGAGCCCGACACTGTCGGCGTGCGAGTCCCCGATCATCCGCTTGCCGCCCAACTGCTCGAGCGAACCGGTCCGATCGCCGCGACCAGCGCGAACCTCTCCGGGCAGCCGCCGGTCGACACCGGCGATGACCTGGTTGCGGCATTCGGCGATTCGGTCGCTGTTTACCTGGTGCTGCCAACGGGTGCCTCCCCGCCCCACGGCCAGGCGTCAACCGTTGTCGACCTAACGGGGGAAGAGCCGCGAGTCTTGCGGGAAGGTCCCATCAGCTCGGCCGCGATCGATTCGGCCTTCCGCAGGCGAGAGAACGGCACTCGTTAGACTTCCCATTCGATGTCCACGATCGTCGTGGTGTGCACGGGTAACATCTG
>JALYGK010000116.1 GCA_030777105.1 Actinomycetota bacterium
GGCCAACGGGGTGCTGCTGTGCGTGCGGCACCATCATTTGGTCCATGAGGAGGGGTTCGGCGTTGAGATGGTGGACGGCGAACCGGTGTTCAGAAGACCCGACGGGTCGGTGATCGAGGAGAACCGGGCGCCGCCCTAGCGGGTGCGGAGATCGTTACCGGAAGAGAGACCGAGCCAGCCCAAAGGGGTCACAAGCAGCATCTAAGCGGTGAGAAGGCAGTATCTAAGCGGCTAGCTCGACAGGAGTTGCGTCAACAGTCAATAGGCGCCCTCTCCGGTACAGGCGGATCGCAACGGTCCGACCGATGGCTTCCCCAACCATCAGCGACTGGAGGTCATCCGGTCGAAGGATCGGCCTGTCGTCGACTTCCAGGATGAGGTCCTCTGGTCGAAGGTCGGCTCTGGCGGCAGGGCTTCCTTCGACGACCTGCACCACCTCATAGCCGACCTCGCGTCCGACTTCACGCGCGACTCGAGGAGGAAGAGGTCGTGGGCCGCCGGCGATCCCGAGGTATGCACGCCGGAACCGCCCCTCGGTCATGAGCGCGGCGATGATCCGGCGGGTCGTGGCATTGATCGGAACGGCCAGACCAAGTCCCTGCCCGATTCCAGGGCCGACCACCGCGGTGTTGATCCCGACCACTCGTCCCTGGCTGTCCGCCAGCGCCCCTCCGGAATTGCCGGGATGCAGGGCCGCGTCGGTCTGAATGACGTTCTCAACCAGGCGCATGACCGATCCGGCGCGGGTCGGCAGCGAACGGCCAAGAGCGCTGACCACGCCGGCGGTGAGCGAACCGCCGAATCCGAGCGGGTTGCCGATGGCGACCACGAGCTGTCCGACCTTCAGTCGGGAAGCATCGCCGAGAACGGCCGGCGCCAGCCCGGTCGCGGAGGAACGCAGCACGGCAAGGTCGGAAAGAGCGTCCGTCCCGATGACGTCGAGGCCGAACTCTCGTCCGTCCGCAAATGTGGCGCTCCCCCGTTCGGTTCCACTCACGACGTGGGCCGACGTCAGCATGAAGCCATCCGGGGTGATGACCACGGCGCTGCCGCCGCCCTCACCCTGTGGGCCGCGCCACTGGCGCCTGGCGACCCGGACGCTCGCGACCGAGGGCGTCAACACCTCCGCGACGCGAGTGATGACCTTCGAGTACGCATCGAGCGCTTCCTCGTCTTCCGGTTCGCCGGCAGGCCCGGGTTGCTGGCCATCACCGAGGAGCGCATCGAGGAATCGCAGATCTGCCATGGGGTTACGGCGCGGTGGCGGGACGAATCGACCCCACCATGACCGCTCGCCCCGACCGGTCCATCACCGAAACCGAGATCGCGTGTGAGAGGTTCGCCTGCGTTGATTCGTAGAAGACCCAGTCGCCGTTGTTCGTCTTCGAGAGCGTGCCGCGGGAAAGGACTCGGCCGTCCGGATCCGTCGTCTTCACGGTATACGGTGGAGCGTCGTCATCGGGAAGGACCACGCCGACCAGGATGAAGTCGTTCACGCGCGTCGCGCTGTAGATCGCAACCGATCCGAAGCCCTTCTTCTCCTGCCTCGCGGGCAGCAGATCGGCGCGGTACGGACGGGCGCCGACCGCTTTCAGCGCTTCGGTGAGCTGCTTCACGTTTTGAACCTGTTGCCGTCTCACCAGATTGACCTGTCCTCGTTCCGCCACGGCCCATCCAAGCGCTCCGACGGCCACCAGGATGGCGGCCATCGTCGCCGCGGCCAGCGCTCGGACGCGGGTGGGCGACGCCGGTTTCCCGGCTGTTGCCGCAGCCACGCGGCCGGCAATCCGTTCGCCCAGGTTCGGTGGAGGGTCGATGGGGGGCAGCGCGAAGGCCATGGAAGCCATCCCCTCTTCCAGTGCGGCGCGCTCGCGACGGCATTCGGCGCACCGAGCGAGGTGGCGGTCCACGCGCTGCGCATCCATCGCCGACAGCGAGCCGACGATGTGGTCGGCGAGCAGCTCCTTCACCTCGGCGCAGCTCACTCGACGCCTCCGCCGTGGAGGTTCGCCCGCCCCTCTGCCGATCGAGGATTCCGGAGCTTGAGGAGCGCCGTGCGGAGCCGCGTCTTCACCGTCCCAAGAGGGATGCCGTTCGTCTCCGCGATCTCTCGCGAGGTCCGGCCGTAGAAGTACGCCTGCGACAACAGGTGCCGCTCCGCCGGCGACAGCTCTGACAGGGCCCGTCGGGCCCGATCGCGCTCCACGACCAGGTCCTCGTCGTCGGTTGGGACGGGTTCGGGGAGTTGATCGACCAGGATCAGGATGGGTCTGCCGCCTCCCCGTTCGTGGCGCAGCCGATCGACGGCGAGGTTGTGCGCGATCGTCATCAGCCACGTGGAAAGCCGGCCCCGTGTTGCATCGAAGTGAATGCCCTTTCGCCACGCCGCCAGGAAGACGTCCTGGGTGAGCTCCTCGGCAGCCTCTGCCGTCCCGAGCATCCGGAACCCGAGCGTGTAGACCGAGCGCCCGAAACGCGCATAGAGCATGCGGATGGCTGCTTCGTCACCGGCGACAAGTTGCTTCATCAGCTCCTGTTCGGCATCGCTCGAGAGTGGGCCTTCAGTGAAGGTCACTCCGACCCCCACCGTGGGTATACGCGAGCGCGCTGGCGCCGGTTTGTCATGCCTCCTCCATTATCCGCCCCATACGCCCCGCCGGGGGGTGAGAAGCACAGTGGTCGAACGTTTCACGTTCATCGAGGCGCCCCAGGTGCGATCATTGCGGGATGAGCACCAAGCGTGCAGCGATGGTGATGATCGCCGCTGGCCTGGTGCTCAGCGCGGTCGCGGCTCCGGCGTCGGGACAAGACGAACGCCCCACGGTAGTGGTTCTTTCCTTGACGGGTGTCGTCGACCCGTTTCTGGCCTCCTACGTCGAGGGGCACATCGAAAACGCCGAACGAGACAATGCGTCGGCCGTCCTGCTCACGATCGACACGCCGGGCGGGTTGAGCTCGTCCATGCGACAGATCACTGAAGCGATCCTCAACGCGGGGGTACCGGTTATCTGCTACGCCTCCCCCGCAGGCGCCAGGGCCGCGTCCGCCGGCACGTTCATCATGCTGGCGTGTCCCGTGAACGCGATGGCGCCGGGGACGAACATCGGCGCGGCACACCCCGTCGGAGTGGCCGGAGCGATCGAGCAGCAGAAGGCGACCAACGACGCGGCCGCGTTCATCCGCTCGCTGGCGCAGCAGTGGGAGCGAAACGCCGACTGGGCGGAGGACGCGGTCCGAAGATCGGTCAGCGTCTCGGCTGAGGAAGCCGTGCGACTGAACGTCGTCGATTCGATCGCCCCTTCGGTTCCCACCCTTCTGACCCAGGTCAATGAGCGATTCATCAGGCTGAGCAACGGAACCAGCGTCGTCCTGCGCACGGCGAACGCGTCGCTGGAGCGGCGGGAGCTTGGCGCTGGAGCGGCGCTCCTTCACGGGCTCATCACTCCCGACCTGGCGTTCCTGTTCTTCTGGGTCGGACTCGTGTTGATCGTCATCGAGATCCTCCACCCGGGGCTTTCCATCCCCGGAGTCCTCGGTGTGCTGATGCTCGTCGGCGCCTTCCTGTCCTTCGGATTACTTCCCGTCCAGCTCGCCGGGGTGGTGCTGTTGCTCGCGTCGGCCGGATTCTTCTTGCTCGAGCTGAATAGCCCCGGCATCGGCCTTCCCACCCTCGGCGGAGCGATCACGTTGGTGGTGGGTGGCCTCGTCCTGTTCGACTCGTCGGTCCCCGATGCTTCGGTTTCACCGTGGATGCTCGCCGTGGTCACGGCCGCTTTGGTCGGTTTCTTCGGGTTCGTGGTCCAGGCAGCCATTCGGGTCAGGCGTCTCCCACGGCCGCGAGGGCTCGAGGAACTGGTCGGCGAACGAGCCGTGGCCCTCAGCGAGCTCAACCCTCAGGGCGAGGTCTTGGCACGCCACGAGACATGGAGCGCCGAAGCCATCGGGCCGCCGATCCCGGCGGGTGCGACGGTCCGAATCATTGAGGTTTCGGGATTGAAGTTGACCGTTGCTCCGGCGTCACCCCTCCTCGGAGAGAGGGAGCTAACCGGCAGTCGGTCACCGCAGACCGGCCCATCCCAGAGCGAAGGAGAAGCTTGATGTTCGGATACGTGGTGCTCGGGTTCGTCGCGTTCCTCGTCCTGGTCGTGCTTACGAGCGCGATCAAGATCGTCCGGGAGTACAACCGCCTGGTCGTGTTTCGCCTGGGCCGTCTGTTGGGTGTGAAGGGTCCCGGCCTCGTGATCCTCATCCCGCTCATCGACCGAGCCGTCTCCGTCGACTTGCGGGAATTTTTCCTCGAGGTGCCCCGTCAGGACTGCATCACCCAGGACAACGCCCCGATCGCCATCGACTTCATCGTTTTCTACAAGGTGGTGGACTCCACCATGACCGTCGTCCAGGTCGGAAACTTCGCCGGTGCCGCTCAGAACATCGCCTCGACGACCCTCCGCGCCGTGGTGGGAGACATCCTGCTCGACGACGTCCTGGCAAAGCGCGACGAGATCAACCAGATACTGAGGGCAAAGCTGGACGAGATCACGGGCCGGTGGGGAGTCAAGGTCACGAACGTCGAGATCCGGGAGATCATCCCGCCGCCCGGCGTCCAGGAGGCCATGACGCGTCAGATGTCGGCGGAGCGGATGCGACGAGCGACGGTGCTCGAGGCGGAAGGGTCGAAGCAGGCCTCAATCACGGTGGCGGAAGGGAACAAGACCGCCGCGATCTTGAACGCCGAAGGCAGCAAGCAGTCCGCCATCCTGCAGGCACAGGGAGAGCGTGAGGCGGCGATCCTTCGCGCCGAAGGGTTTTCGCTCGCGCTCGACAAGATCTTCGAGGTGGCGCGGGGCGTCGACGCCAACACGATGAGCCTTCAGTACTTGGAAACCCTGAAGCAGATCGGGTCGTCGCCATCCACCAAGTTCGTCGTTCCGATGGAGCTGGCCAACATGCTCTCGAGCGTGACCGGACTGACGGAACGGTCGTTCGGAGACAACCAGGGGGACGGCGGCAAGGAAGGGTGACGCTCAGCCGGTTCGAACCCGGCAGATTCCTCTTTCGGCGAACGGCTGGAAGTCCCTGATCGCCACCGGGGGCTTCAGCCCGGCAACCATTCCCTCCACCAACCCCCGGTGCAGCGTGCAGACGAGCTGCCGGTAATCGTCGGCCAGGTCCCGAAACGGGCAGTCGCGAAGGGTGATCTCGATGGCCGAACCCTGCATTCGGCGAAACCGCGGGTCGAACCCAGCGCGGGCCATGGCTTCCTGGAGGACGGCTAAGTTGCGGCGGGCGGGAAGGCGAACGCCCGGCTTCGGACCACCCTGGGCCACCATGTATGCCCCCCACTGCCGCGCCAGTTCCTTCGCTTCGTCCATGGCCTTGCTCGTCCGGACGACTCCGCAGAGCATCTCGGCCAGGAGGCGGTAGTCGCTCGCCTCGTCGTGTCGGATCTCCCGCGCGGAATAGAGCGTTTGAGGTCGCCCCACCGTGGCGCTCTTTCGGATTTCCCTCGAGAGCAAGCCGGCTTCCTCCAGACGCCGAAGGTGGGGCCGGAGCGTGTTGGGGTGCAGTGACAGCCGGCGCGACATCTCCCGAATGGACACGGGCCGTCCGGCCAGGCCGATGTATCGGTACAGTCGGTAGCGCGTGTCGTCCGCAAGTGCCTTGTGGACCTCGAGCTCCTTGGTCTCAGGCATCGAAACCCCTCGTCGTCGCGTGGTCGCCGGACGATCGTGACCGTATTATCGAGGTAAGCACCGTACGTATCAGGATAAATCGGGAGCCGTCGCATGCCCACGAAGGAACAGGTCAGGGAGGCACTTCGAAACGTCCTCGACCCCGAGATCGGCAAGCCGATCGAGGACGTCGGAATGCTGAAGGACATCGAGGTCGAGAACGGTTTGGTCAAGGTCCACGTGCTCTTGACCATTGCCGGGTGCCCGCTCAAGGACCGGATCAACACCGACGTCAACGCGGCGGTGGCTCCGATCCTCGATCCTGGACAACGCGTTGAGGTCATCCTCGGCGAGATGACGGCTGAGCAGCGCCAGGGGCTCGTCACGAAGCTCCGCGGCGGCCAACCCGAGCCGCAGCAGCAGCGCGCTTTCTTTACCGATACCGACACGGCCGTGATCGCGGTTGCTTCGGGGAAGGGCGGCGTCGGGAAATCGTCCGTGACCGTGAACCTGGCGGCTGCGCTGGCGGCGGAAGGTCACCGGGT
>JALYGK010000117.1 GCA_030777105.1 Actinomycetota bacterium
GCCGGGCGGCGGCCGGCGAAGCTCCGGCGGCGCAGGCGCCTGCGTCCGCCGCGGAAGAGACGGCAGCGGCGCCCGAACCTGCCGCGGCGGCTGTGGCCACGCGCGAAGCGCCGGCCACGGAGGAACCGGAAGGGCCGTGGTCGCCGTTCGATGGACCGGGTGACTGGTACGTGGTCCACACCTACGCCGGATACGAGAACAAGGTGAAGGCGAACCTTCAGTCCCGGATCAACTCCATGCAGATGCAGGACAAGATCTTCGACGTCGTCATCCCCATGGAAGACGTCATGGAGATAAAGAGTGGAAAGAAGCAGGTGGTCCAGCGGAAGGTGTTCCCGGGTTACCTGCTGGTGAAGATGGTCTACGACAACGACTCCTGGTACGTGGTCCGAAACACGCCCGGAGTCACCGGCTTCGTCTCGAGTGGAACGGGCAGCAAGCCGACTCCACTGTCACGCCGCGAGGTCGAAAAGATCCTTGCCGTGAAGGAAGAGACCCAGGTGAAGCCGCAGTACCGCTTGGAGTGGGAGGAAGGAGACGTGGTTCGGATCATCGCCGGCCCGTTCGCGGACTTCACCGGGACCATCTCGGAGATCAACGTCGAACAGTCGAAGCTCAAGGTGCTGGTCAACATCTTCGACCGCGAGACTCCGGTGGAGCTCGCGTTCGACCAGGTAGCAAAGGCGTAAGAGCTATGGCAAACGGAACCCCCCGCAGGCGAAAGCGAGTCCTGTCCCTGGTCAAGCTGCAGATTCGCGCGGGCCAGGCCACCCCTGCTCCGCCGGTCGGGACCGCGCTCGGCCAGCACGGCGTGAACATCATGGAATTCTGCCGGCAGTACAACGAGCACACGCAGGCGCAGATGGGACAGGTCATCCCGGTGGAGATCACGATCTACGAGGACCGGACCTTCTCGTTCATCACCAAACAGCCCCCGGCCGCGGAACTGCTCAAGGAGGCCGCCGGGGTGGAGAAGGGGTCCGGGCAGCCCAACCGGACGAAGGTCGCACGGGTCACCCGGGACCAGGTTCGCCGGATCGCCGAGCAGAAAATGGCCGACCTCAACGCCTCGGACATGGACGCCGCCATGAAGATCATCGAGGGCACCGCACGCAGCATGGGGATCGAGGTGGCGGCGTGAGGGGTCCAGGGGAGCAGCATCCTGCGGAGCGAAGCGGAGCAGGTGCGTATCCCCTGGCCGAAGGCGCCTCCCGCAGGCAGGGGACTGAGGAATCAGGATGAAGCGGGGGAAGCGATACGGCGAGGCCACGAAGCACATCGATCGCACCCGCGAGGTGTCCCCGGGCGAGGCCATCCGCATGGTAAAGGAGCTTCCAGCGGCGAAGTTCGACGAGACGGTGGAGGTCGCATTCCGCCTCGGTGTCGACCCCCGGCGTGCGGACCAAATGGTCAGAGGGACGGTTTCGCTCCCGCACGGGACCGGCAAGTCGGTCCGCGTGGCGGCCTTCGCCACCGGAGACAAGGCGCGCGAGGCGAAGGAGGCCGGCGCGGACCTGGTTGGGGGGGAAGACCTGGTCAATGAGGTCATCAAGGGCAACATCGACTTCGACGCAGCGGTGGCGACGCCCGACGTCATGTCGGTCGTCGGTCGGGCCGGCCGAGTCCTTGGCCCTCGCGGCCTGATGCCAAACCCGAAGGCCGGCACGGTGACGTTCGACATCGCGAAGGCCGTTCGGGAGATCAAGGCCGGGAAGCTGGAGTACCGCGTGGACCGGCAGGGCAACCTGCACCTGGTGGTCGGGAAGCGGTCGTTCGACCTCCCGCAGCTGCTCGAGAACTACCAGGCCGTGGTCGACGAGATCATTCGGGCCCGTCCCGCCGCCGCCAAGGGGAAGTACCTGAAGAGCGTGACGCTTTCCACAACCATGGGGCCCGGCATCCCGATCGATCCCAACCGCGCCCGCGACGTGGCGGAGGAGCCGGCGACCGCCGCGAGGTAAGCGCGGAATCTAGTACGCTCGCCACAGCCATAGACAGCAGGGGCGGAAGCGTAATCCCGGGTTCGGGTACCTGCCGAGGCGCCACGTAGCTCCTCGCCTCCGCTGTCGCGGGGGCGTTGTTCTTTTCGAGGCCAGAGATGGCCTCAGTGGTGAGGGGAGCGAAGCGGTGGCGAAGCCTCAGAAGGTCGAGAAGGTTACGGAATTGACCCGGCGATTCAAGGACGCCCAGGGGGCAATGTTCGCCGACTTTCGCGGCCTCACTGTGAAGGATGCGACAGAGCTCCGGCGGACACTTCAGGGCGCCGAAGCCACTCTGGTCGTGGCCAAGAACACGCTGACGAAGCTGGCGGTCCGCGACGCTGGCCTGGAAGGGGTGGAGTCCCTGCTGGAGGGACCCACGGCGATCGCGTTCATGAGCGGCGACCCCGTGGCCGGGGCCAAGGCGATCGCGGAAGCAGGGCGGCGGTTTCCTGCGCTGGTTCTGAAGGGCGCGATCCTGGAGGGACGGGTGTTCGGCGCCGACGACGCCCGCGCCCTCGCAACGCTGGACGCGAAGGAAGTCTCGGCGGCCAAAGTCGCCGGCATGCTTCAGGCGCCGCTGGCGCGGATCAGCTTCTTGCTCCAGGCGCCGCTCCAGCGGGTCGCGTACGCGCTGGCCGAACGGGGCCGCCAGGCCGCGGAATAACGGGACAGACGAGAGAGGAAGAAGGAGGAAACCAGATGGCGAAGCTTTCAGTTGACAACATCCTCGACGCGATCAAGCAGCTCTCGATCATCGAGGCCGCCGACCTGTCGAAGAAGATCGAGGAGGAGTTCGGGATCCAGGCCGCTGCTCCCATGGCAGTTGGCGTGGCCGCCGGTGGCGGCGGTGGGGCGGCGGCCACCGAGGAGGAGACCGAGGAGAAGACGGAGTTCGACGTCATCCTGGCCTCCGCCGGTGACAAGAAGATCCAGGTCATCAAGGAGGTTCGGGGGCTCACCAACCTCGGGCTGAAGGAGGCGAAGGACCTGGTCGACAACGCGCCGAAGCCCGTTCTGGAGCGGGTTCCCAAGGAGCAGGCCGATTCGGCCAGAGAGAAGCTCGAGGGCGCCGGCGCGACCGTCGAAGTGAAGTAGCGCCCGTCCTCAGGCGCCGGCCGACATCGACCCGGCCGGATCCGGGACGACCGCCGGCCGGCCGGTCGGGTAATACGTGAATCCGGCTTGCCGCATTTCCGCCGGATCGAAGACGTTTCGACCGTCGACCACCAGCGGATAGGCCATGGCCTCGCGGAGGCGAACGAGGTCGATCGTCCTGAACTCGTCCCACTCAGTGCACAACACCACACAGTGCACCTCCGTCGCGGCGGCATACGCGTCGGAAGCGAGCTCGAGTTGGGGGACTTCGGCTTTGGCATTTTCCCCGGCCCACGGGTCGTAGCCGACCACCCGGGCTCCGTTCGACAGGAGCCGTCGGGCCAGCGCCAGGGCGGGAGAGAACCGGACGTCGTCGGTCTCTGGCTTGAACGACAGGCCCAGCAGCGCGATCCGCTTGTCGTCCAGGTTCCATAGCGCCTGGCGGACCTTCTCGATGGTGGCCTCCACCGCCTGGTCGTTGATCCGGGCGACTTCCCGGAGGAGGGGGAGGTCCACGCCGAGCTTCGCCGCCAGCCGGTCGAACGCCACCAGGTCCTTGGGGAAGCAGTACCCGCCGTATCCGAGCCCGGCGTTGAGGAACGCCCTTCCGATACGTGGGTCGGACCCCATCACCTCGGCGACGGCGACCACATCGGCGTTGCTTCGCTCCGCGACCTGGGCAATGGCGTTGATGTACGAGATCTTCAGCGCCAGAAACGCGTTGCAGGCATGCTTCGCGAGCTCCGCGGTGGCAATGTCGGTTTCAATCAAGACGTGCCCCTTGTCCGTCCAGGGACGATAGACGCGCCGCATGGCCTCGATCGCCTCGGGGGAATCGGTGCCGACGAGGATCCGGTCCGGTTCCATGGCGTCCTGAACCGCCTTCCCTTCACGGAGAAACTCGGGGTTGGAGACGACGTGAAATCGGAGGTCTGGCCGCTCGCGGCTCAGCGTTCGCCGGAGCCACCCCGCCGTCCCCACCGGGACGGTGGACTTCTCCACGACGACGACGTCTCGGGTGGCGTGACGGGCGGCGTCGCGCGCTGCGCTTTCCACCGCCAGGAGGTTGGCCTCGCCGTCCGCCTTGGGTGGGGTGCCGACGCAGATGAACGCGACCTCGGCGTCCGCCATCACCTCGGCGAGATCGGTGGAGAACGAGAGGCGTCCCTCGGCGAGCTCCCGCTGGACCAGCTCCTCGAGCGCCGGCTCCCGGAATGG
>JALYGK010000118.1 GCA_030777105.1 Actinomycetota bacterium
TCCTCATCGAAGAGAACGATCTCCCTTCGTCCCCCTCGGTGATGAATCACACACAGTCGCTGACCGGTCGACGTCATGAAGTCGAAGCGAACGCCGACGCCGGGAAGCTTGGTTTCGTTAACCTCGGTCATATCCGTGCGCCCGGAGGGACTCGAACCCCCAACCTTCTGATCCGAAGTCAGAAGCTCTATCCAATTGAGCTACGGGCGCCCAGACCTCAGGTTATAGGGGAATCAAGCTACGCGGCGGGAGCCACCTCGTCGGCCCGGGCTCGGCTCGCTGGAACCATGCGT
The DNA here is from genome assembly GCA_030777105.1 of Actinomycetota bacterium. Lineage (GTDB taxonomy): Bacteria > Actinomycetota > UBA4738 > UBA4738 > UBA4738 > JALYGK01. The sequence continues at coordinate 294 of JALYGK010000118.1, forward strand.
CCGCCAGGGTGCTCCACTCGGCGCGTAATCGGGCCGATTCTCGCCTCGGCCACCTGTGTAACCTCGTCCGAACGGCCGGGCTACCCGACCATCGTCCGATTGACGTAGGGAATGACTCCTATGAGAATCGATTGATGGCGAAGAGCCTCACCCAGTGGATCGAGGAAGACGTCCGCCCGCTCCGAAGCCGGTCGTTGAGCGAGCTCGGGCAATACCACTTCTTCCGCGACCCGCCCAGGCCGACCTACGCCAATGCCTCTTACTTCTTTTCACCGGCTGATGGCGTGATCGTGTATCAGGACCTCGTCGACCCCGGCGCGCCGATTGTCGACATCAAGGGAGCCGCGTATTCCCTCCGTAACGCCATGCGAGACCCCTCCTTCGATAAGCGCAGCCTGGTCATCGGGATCTTCATGACGTTCTTCGACGTTCACGTGAACCGCATCCCGTACGCCGGCCGGCTTTCGTACCGGGCGCTCGATCCGCTGGACACGTACAACCACCCCATGCTCGACGTCGAAAAAGCCATCCTCGAAGAGATCCGCGTGCCCGCCGAGCGACCGGCTTTCCTTCGATACAACGAACGAACGGTGAATCGCATCGAATCAAGCGAGCTGGGTACGGCTTACTACGTGCTTCAGATAGCGGATTACGACGTCGATTCGATCACCCCCTTCACGGTCAAGCAGGACGAACCGTACGCGCAGGGAGATCGGTTCTCTCAGATCCGGTTCGGCTCACAGGTCGACCTGATCGTTCCGCTGATGGACCAGTACGAGCTCGTACCGCTTCTCGAACCCGGCTACCACGTCGAGGCTGGTGTCGACCCACTGGTCAAAGTGGCCTGGCGCGACGCCGGCGGAGAACAGGAGAAACGATGACGATCACCGAGGCAACCCAGGACCAAACCCGCGAATCGTCGGTTCCGAACGTGCGACCCAGCGAGCTGGCCATGCCCGCGTACGCGATGTGTCCGCCGTTCTCGTACGCAACGACCGTGGCCAACAACGCGTGGATGGAGGAGATGGAGGCTGAAGAGCGGGAGCCCAACCGCCGCCTCGCGCTTGCCCAGTTCTTCCAGGTATACCGATACATCGCATCAGAGGGTGTGGTGTACCTGGTTCCGACCCCTCCCAAGGCCGAGCTCCAGGACCAAGTCTTCACGGCGAACCTCGCGGTCTCGCTCGAGCACCAGAGCCATCGAGGGACGATTGTGGTGTCCAACTTCACGAGCGAACCGCGTGTAGCAGAAACCGACGTGGGGCTGGCCTTCTTCGGTCTCCTCGGCGACGAAGTCCACGTTGCGCCCTCCAAATTCGAAGGCGACGCGGAGCTCAAGCACCTGCACGACCACGTCTACGTGGGCGGGTACGGGCTTCGAAGCGAACCCGAAACGTACGACTGGATGGAGCGAACCTTCGGCATGCGCGTGATCAAGGTCCGCCTCAAGGATCCATATCTCTATCACCTCGACTGCCTTGTGTTCCCTGTAACGCGCGAGGACACGGTAGTCTGCACCGAGCTGCTCGACCAGAACGAGATCGAGGAGATCGAACGCGAGACCAACATCCTCGACGTCTCGGAAGAAGAGGCGTATACGGGCATCTGTAACTCACTCCGCGTCACCAACACGATCCTCAACGGCTCGAACATCCACGATCTCGACCGGCGCAGCGAGGACTACGCCCACGAAGTGAAGAAGAACAGAAAGTTGGAAGACATCGCCTCAGGACTCGCCATGGAGGTGAAGTACTTCAATCTCAGCGAATACATGAAGGCTGGAGCGCTGCTCTCGTGCATGGTGATGCACCTCAATCGTTTCTCGTACGACTTGCAGCTGACCTGACACGCTAGCGACCGAACGCGAAGATGGGCCGGACGATGCCCATCGCAACCGGACGGAAGATCTGGTTCGTCGCGCTCCCCGTCATCTTCGCCGAACTGAGCGAAGCGGTCCTTCATGTGATCGATACGGCCCTGGTCGGGCGGGTCGGAACCACCGAGTTGGCCGCGCTCGTCTTGGCAGACACGATCCTGGAGATTTCGCTGGTTGCTGTGATTGCCCTGTCCGAGGCGCTCCAGATCGTGGTGGCCCGCCGGTCTGGAGAAGGTGAAGATCGCTCGGTCGGAGCGACCTTCAACCGTACCGTTGCCGCAATCCTCCTCCTGTCCATCGGGTTGGTAGCGGCGGTCAAGCTCGTGGCTCCTTCCGTCGCCAACCTCGTCGCGGATTCCGACGCGGTGAGCCGAAGCGTCGACCGGTTCCTCCAGATCGCGGCTTTCGGCCTCCCGTTCCTCGCGGTGAGCTTCGCGTACAGCGCCTTCTACGTTGGAATTTCCCAGACCCGAGCGCTGATCGCCGCCACCGTCGTCTTGGCGCTGACCAACTCGGTGCTCGGCTACGCGTTGGTCCTTGGGAAGCTCGGCGCGCCGCGGCTGGGTCTCGAAGGGGCGGCCTGGGCTTCCGTTGTTGCGGAGCTGGCGACGGCCGCTGCGCTGATGGCGTATGCGTTCGGCCGGCGCTATCGACGGTTCGGCCTGTTACGAACAAATGAGGTGGTCGCGCCGCCGCTGAGCTCGCTCGCCGGCCTCGCCGCGCCCATTGCCGTGTACGGGCTCATCGAGGGCGCCCAATGGCTCCTCTTCTTCGTCATCATCGAGCAGCTGGGGACCAGCGTCCTGGCATGGTCGAACGTGATCTACGCCTGGCTTCTCCTGCTCCTGATCCCCACTGAGGCCTTGTCGCAGCTAACGGTGAGCCGGGTCAGTTCGGAGATCGGTCGAGCGAGTCAGGCAGGCACCTCCCGCGTCGCGAATCAGTTCGCCCGCCACAGTCTTGTCGCAACCGTCCCGCTCGCGCTCCTCGCCATCGTTGCCCCCGAGTGGGTCTTTTCCTTGTTCGGAGGCGAGGTGCGGCCCGACGAGACTGCGGTTCGAGCGCTCCAGCTCGTCGCGGCCGGCTTGATCGTCGCGGTACCTGCTGCCATTTGGTCTTCGGCCGTGCACGGCACGGGCGACACGGTTGCGGGCGCGGCATTCGACTCACTCGGCGCCATCGTGATGCTCGCTTGGGCGTTCGTCGCAGTGGTCATCTTTCGAGCTGGTTCCGCCGTCGTATGGGCAGCGCTTCCGGTGTCCTGGGCCGTCGCGCTGGCCGTCTCCTACGCGTGGATCAAGAGCGGCCGATGGAGACGAGTGACGATCTAGATCTGGGTGACTCACGCTTCCGTCGTCCACCCGGAGACCACTCGACCCCTACGTCGCCGAGAGCGGTAGGTGGTCGCATGAGTCGACTGTTGACTCGCGAGTGAATTGAGGGGAGAGCGGTCGTAGGCCGCCGTGCGTCACTGCCTATGGGCGACTCCTCATGTCACTGAATTGAGTCAGACGAGACGAGCTGCCTGGACCAGCGTCGGTTTCAGTTCCATTCGTCTCCGGGACCATCCGGTAGGAGGTCGTAGAGACGCCTGCATTCAGGACAAGTGGGATAGCGACTGGGATCACGAGAGGGAACCCAAACTTTCCCGCACAAAGCCCGTACCGGAGTCCCGTTGATAAGCGCTTCGGTCAGCTTCTCCTTGCGGACGTAGTGCTTGAAGCGGTCGTGCTCCCCGTCGTCCGGCCGGAAGTCGGTCCGCTCTTCCTCGATGGTTCCGGTATCAGAGCGTTCCATCACCATCGTCCTCCATCAACGACGACTCCGCCGCTGACCCGCTCTAGCTTCGTTCGCAGATCCAATGCTCGTACCCGTCTTTCGTCAGAAAGTACGCCAACCGGCTCGGAATGCAGCTGACGATGGCTCCGCTGCGCTCATCCCACACCGTCTGAATCGCCTCATGCAACGCCATGGTTCGCGCTGCGTCGGTCATTTGCGAGAGCACGACACATTCATCGGGGGCACCTTTGGAGCGAAGGGCGCTTTCGATGACGGCCGCTGTGGGTCTCTCGACTTCGTTACAGAACCGTGAGTCCAAATCATAGAAGTGATCCAGGCTGGAAAGGAATTTCTTCCGCCCGTGGGCATTGCTCTGAACAAGGTTCAAGTACCTCCGTCGCCGTTCGGGGAGGATAAACG
>JALYGK010000119.1 GCA_030777105.1 Actinomycetota bacterium
CGCTGGGCCTGTTCGCGGCCACGTTGGTCTTGATCAGAGACCACCGCTCGCTGGACGCCTACACGTACACGATCGGGCTGATCGGCGTGGTGTTCCTGCTGCTCCCCGTGGTTCCGGGCATCGGGAGAACAATCAACGGCGCCAGGCTCTGGGTTCAGATTGGGCCGCTCAACTTTCAGCCCGCGGAGATCGGGAAGGTGCTCATCGTCGTCTTCCTGGCTTCGTATCTTGCGGCCAGAAAGGAGCTTTTGGCGGTGGCGACGCGCCGGATCGGGCCCGTTCGATTACCAGAACCGCGATACATGGGTCCCCTTCTGGTCGCGTGGCTCCTTTCACTGGCCATCCTTTTCATGGAGCGCGACCTCGGCTCCTCCCTCCTGTTCTTCGGAATCTTCGTGATCATGCTGTGGACCGCGACCGGGCGCGGAGCATACCTATTCCTGGGGCTTCTGTTGTTCGCCGCAGGCGCGTTCATCGGGTACATGACGTTCGCGCACGTTCAAGACCGAATCGATATCTGGCTGAACGCGCTCGAACCTCAGAACGTGCAGAAGTTCGGGTACGGGCAACTGGCGCAGGCATCCTTCGCCATGGCCACCGGCGGAATCGCCGGGACCGGACTGGGGCAGGGCTACCCCGACCTTATCCCGTTCGCCTCGACCGACTTCATCTTTGCCGCCATCGGGGAGGAGCTCGGGCTCTTTGGAACCACGGCACTGCTTCTCCTCTACGTCGTGTTGATGGGACGCGGGTTCCGAGCGGCGCTCTCGCGACAGGACGCGTTCAGCAAGCTCCTGGCGGTCGGACTAACCAGCGTCCTCGCCCTTCAGACCTTCATCATCGTGGGTGGCGTGACCCGAGTGATTCCGCTCACCGGGATCACCTTGCCCTTCGTGTCGTACGGCGGTTCCAGCCTGGTGGCGAACTTCGTTCTGCTTGCGCTCCTGGTCCGGATCTCTTCTCCCTCGTCGAAGCCGGGCCTGGGTCTCAAATCGCTTCGCCGGCGGAGGGAAGCGAACGCGCGCGCTGCCGCCGGCCCCGCCCCGATTGGAAGCGATGAACCCACCGTCCTGGCGCAGAAAGAGGCCGAGAGCTGATGGACCGGCAGGTTCGGTGGCTCGCGATGGCGTTCGTCGCGCTGTTCGTCGTGCTGTTCGGGCAGGTGAACTACCTTCATGTGTTCGGAGCGAGCGGTCTGGCGAACAACCCCGCGAACCGGCGGCTCCTCCTCCAGGAATACAACGTCGACCGAGGCGAGATCCTGGCCCGCGACCGGCGGACCGTCCTGGCCCGAAGCGAGCGGACGGAAGGAAAGCTCAAGTACCGCCGGCTGTACCCGGAGGGCACCCTCTACGGTCACATCACCGGCTACTACTCGGTGCTGTTCGGGCGGAGCGGGTTGGAGTCGTCGGCGAACGACTATCTGGCCGGCCGCGCGCCGGAGCTCCTTCCACAGAACCTGGTGGACGAGATCCTCGGGCGGGACAAGCGGGGTGCGTCCGTGGTGACCACCATCGATCCGGCCCTCCAGCAGCTCGCCGCCGAACGGCTCGGCTCGCTGCCGGGAGGAGTGGTCGCGCTGGATCCGAGAACGGGTGACGTCCTCGCCATGGTGGCGAATCCCTCGTTCGATCCAACCGAGTTGGCTTCGCACAGCCTCAGGCGGGAACGGCGCGCGTGGGAGGCGTTGAACGACGATCCGGCGAAGCCTCTCATCTCGCGGGCGGCGCAGGAACTGTTCGCGCCGGGGTCGACCTTCAAGATCGTCACGGCTGCTGCGGCACTCGAGAACGGCATGCGACCCGACACTCGGTTCCCCAACCCGCCCGTCCTCGACCTGCCTCAGACGACGCATGTCCTCAACAACTTCGGGGGAGGGCAGTGCCCCGGCGGATCCGAGATCACGCTGGCCGTCGCCCTTCAGTTCTCGTGCAACGTCGTGTGGGGGGAGGTTGGTCTTGACCTTGGAGCCGAGCGACTCGTCGAACAGGCGCGGAGGTTCGGGTTCGACGGCGACGTGCCCTTCGACGTGTCGTTCGCCGAAGGTCAGATTCCCCCGCCCAGCGAGTTCGAGGAAGCGCTGCCGGCCGTTGCCTTCTCCGCCATTGGGCAGCAGAGCGTGTCGGCCAATCCCCTTCAGATGGCGCTGGTGGCGGGAGCGATCGCCAACGGCGGAACGCAGATGGAACCCCGTCTCATTCAGGAGATCCGCGATCCTTCGGGGCGAGTTCTCAGGACGTTCGAACCTCAGTCATTCGGGCAGCCGATTTCCGCGCAAACGGCCCAGGAGCTCACCGCGATGATGGTCACGGTGGTTCAAGCGGGAACCGCGACGACCGCACAGATCCAGGGCGTCGAGGTCGCGGGGAAGACCGGTACTGCCCAAACCGCTGAGGGCAGAGACCCGCACGCCTGGTTCGTCTCGTTCGCCCCCGCGAACGACCCTCAAATCGTGGTGGCCGTGGTCGTCCTGAACGGTGGGAGCCTGGGGAGTGAAGCCACGGGCGGGGCCATTGCGGCCCCGATCGCCAAAGCGCTCATGGAAGACGCGCTGAGGAGATAAGGACGTGGCCCGCATCGAAAGCGACGTGATGCTCGGCCGATACCGGCTGGTTCGGCGGATCGCATCGGGCGGCATGGGGACGGTGTGGGAAGCGGAGGACACCGTGCTCCGGAGGCCGGTCGCCGTGAAGGTGCTCTCCGAGGCGCTCTCGAGCGACGTCCAGTTCACCGAGCGGTTCAAGCGGGAAGCACGAGCGGCCGCCGGGCTCGCGCACCCGAACGTCGCGAACGTCTTCGATTACGGCGAACAGGACGGTACCCAGTTCATCGTGATGGAGCTATTGGAAGGAGAGACGCTCGCGGCGAGACTGAACCGCGGAAGCATCGACTCCGACGAGGCGGTCCACATCATCGAGAAGGTGGCGGCGGCTCTCCAGACCGCGCACAACGCCGGCGTGGTCCACCGAGATGTCAAGCCGGGGAACATCATGCTCCTCCCCTCTGGCGGCGTGAAGGTCATGGACTTCGGGATCGCCGCCGCTGCCTGGGCAGCCCCGATCACCGTCACCGGGACGACGCTCGGAACGGCGTCGTACATCTCACCCGAGCAGGCCGCCGGAGAGAAGGTGACGAGTGCCTCTGACATCTACTCGCTGGGGGTCGTCCTGTACGAGATGCTGACCGGGCGCCGACCCTTCATGCAGGACACGCCGGTCGCAGTGGCAGCCGCGCACCTCAACCAGCCGCCGCCGCCCGTCCGCGATGTGGCGCCCGACATCCCGCCCCACGTCGCTGCCGCGTGCGACAAGGCACTGTCGAAGGCGCCCGAAGAAAGGCCGCCGTCAGCCGCTGCGTTCGCGGCGATGCTTCGTGGATCTGGCGCCGCGATTCCAAGCGTCGCTCCGGCCGGGAGCGCGGACCACACGGAAGCCGTGACCGCCGCCAACGGCACGGCTCCTCTGCCACAGCCGGCCGTCGTTCCCGCGGAAAGAACCGCGAGGCTCCCGGCGGGTCCCCCGGCGTCCTCCCGGCAGGCCAGCGGACGTTCAAGGGTGCCGCTTTGGGGAATTCTGGTGACGCTTCTTTCGCTCGTTCTGCTGGGCATCGTCCTCGCCGCCTTTCTCGGCGGGCCGGATCGCCCCTCGCCGGCGGCCCGTGATCGCCAGTCTCCGACGGCGCCCGCGCCTCCTCCGGCACCCGCAACCGTCCCGGTACCGGAGGTTCTCGGCCTCGACCTCGATCAAGCACGACAGCGACTCGAGGCTGACGGGTTTGAGGTAACGGTTGAGCGGGTCCCCGGAGCGCAGCCAAATGCGGTGGTGGGGGTCGACCCGAACGTCGGTGAGCCGGTGCCGCGAGGTTCACCCGTAACCTTGACCGTCGGACGGCTGCCTGTGGATGAAGACGACAAACAAAATCCCGGGAAGGGCCAGGGGAAGGGAAACGGCAAGGGCAAGGGACAAGACGAGGACGAGGGTGATTGATCTGCCGCGGCGACAAGGGAACATGAAGCCACATGCTTGAAAGCAGGGTCCTCGCTGACCGGTACGAGATCAGCTCCCCGCTCGGCCATGGCGGGATGGCCGAGGTCTATCTCGGGACGGACAGAGTCCTGGGGCGCCAGGTTGCGATCAAGGTCCTCGGGGGCCATTTCGCCGACGACGAGTCATTCGTCGCTCGGTTCAGGAGAGAGGCGCAATCGGCGGCCGCGCTCAACCATCCCAACGTCGTCAGCGTGTTCGACACCGGCTCTGACAACGGCACGCACTTCATCGTCATGGAGTACATCCAGGGCCGCACGCTCGCCGACGTCATCAAGGACGACGCGCCGCTGCTGCCCGAACGTGCCGTGGAGATCACGGAGTCGGTGGCGGTCGCGCTCGGCTTCGCGCACCGCGAAGGGATCATTCACCGCGACGTGAAGCCGGGAAACATCATGCTGACGCCCTCCGGCGACGTGAAGGTCATGGACTTCGGGATCGCGCGGGCGGTCTCCTCCGATTCGCTGACGCAGACCGCGACCGTGCTCGGGACCGCCACGTACTTCTCGCCCGAACAGGCGCAAGGCGCTCCCGTCGACGCGCGGTCCGACATCTATTCCGTTGGTTGCGTGCTCTACGAAATGCTCACGGCGCACCCACCGTTCTCGGCTGATAGCCCCGTGACGGTGGCGTACAAGCACGTTCGCGAAGATCCGGTCCCGCCGAGCCGGCTCAATGCCGATGTGCCGGTGTCCCTCGACGCCATCGTGATGAAGTGCCTGGCGAAGAACCCGCAGAACCGGTACCAGTCGGCGGCCGAACTCCAACAGGACCTCGAACGGTTCAGGGCCGGAGCGACGGTGCAGGCCACGCCGGTCATGCCGGTCGAACCGACCGCAGTGGTCGACCGGGCCACTCGGGCCACCACGGTCCTCCCAGCCGACACCACGCCGGAAATGAAGAAGCCACGACGGTGGATCGCCGTCGTCGTCCTGCTCTTCATACTGGGGCTTCTCGGCGTGGCCCTCTTCTTCCTCGCTCGGAGCTTGACGTCGACGCAGCTCCGCACCGTCCCTGACGTCAGGGGAAGGACGGAGGCTGTGGCCCGCGAGATACTCGAAGCCGATAACTTCAACGTCGGCGACATCACGCGGCGGGCGTCCGATGAGCCGGAAGGGACCGTCCTCGATTACAACCCCAAGCGCGCGGAGCAAGACGCCTTCATCAACCTCGTGGTTTCAGGTGGGCCGCGTCGAGTCCGAGTGCCGAACGTCGTGTGTGAGCGGCGGGACGACGCCATCCGAATTCTCCAGAACGCGGGCTTCCAGGTTACCCCGGCCGGCACACGCGAAAAC
>JALYGK010000120.1 GCA_030777105.1 Actinomycetota bacterium
CCGTGGCCGCGAGCCTGGTGCCGTCCGGACTGAAGGCGATCTCCCAGATGAGGGCGTCGCCATTTCTGAGCGTGATCCTTTCTGCTCCCGTCTTGACGTCTCGAATGGTGAGCCCCTTGCGGTCGCCAGGGACGGCAAACGTCGACCCGTCAGGGCTGAAGACCACACTCCCCAGTCGGTCGGCCGGGCCGGGAACCGTAAGCCAGTCCCGGCCGCCTTGCAGACTGATGTCCCACAAACGCGTAATCCCCTCCGCGCCCGCCGTGAGGAGCCGATCGCCGTCCGGTGTGAATACAACGTGTGCGACCGTCGTGGTGTGGCCGGTGAGCTTCATCAGTTCCTTGCCGGTCTCCGCATCCCACACGCGGGAGGTCCCGTCCCCCCCTCCGGTGGCGATGCGGCTTCCATCCGGGCTGTAGTCGACCGCATAGACGTCGCCGAAGTGGCCGGAGAACCTGGTGAGAAGCCGTCCAGACCGCGCGTCGAACAGCCGGGCGATGGAGTCGCCGGAGGCGGTGGCAACGCGCTTGCCGTCGGGGCTGAACGCGACGGAGAGGACTGACCCCTCCCCGGAGAGGACCAGCGCGATCTCCCCAGTGGACAGGTCCCACATCGTGGCGACATTGCCCCATCCCCCACTGGCCAGCCGGGACCCGTCGGGGCTGAAGACCGGGCTGCCGGGCGGCGCGGGGTAGTCGAAGGGCTCGTCCTTGGGACCCCTCAGCACCATCTTTTCCGAGGCGCCCAGGGTCGGAACCACCGGGCGTCTCGAAGCTCCGCCCGGAAGGCCCGTTTCGAGATCCCATATCCGCACGGTGGCGTCCTCGCCGATTGTCGCCAGCGACTTGCCATCGCGGCTGAAGGCCGAACCCCATACGGCGCCGCTGTGCTCAACAAAGACCTGGGTCTGCTGGCCGCTCGACGCGTCCCATATCCGGACCGTCCCGTCGGAGCCGGCCGTGGCCACGTGGCGGCCGCTGGGGCTGAAGGCGAGGTCGTTGACCACCCCACGGTGTCCGCGCATGGTCAGAAGGCGCTTCCCCGTGTCGGTCTCCCAGACTGTCGCGGTACCGTCCCGGCCGGTCGTTCCGAACCGGGTACCGTCCGGGCTCACATCCAATCCTCCCGACTGCGGCACGGTGCGCACCACTCGCGAATTCTGCAGGGCTCGGTGGAGAGCCTCCTCGGCCTCCGGCACCGTGGTGCGGTCGGCCTCCCAGGTCGCATCGACCGCTTCCAGCGCCAGCAAGACGCTTCGTTCCGGATCGACTTCGAGGTTGGCGACGGCGGCGGCGGACAGTTCGCGGGCGGTCGCGATGCGGGCTTCGCGCTCGGCGCGCTCAGCCTCTCCCCGGGCCCGTCCTCGTTGAACGAGGGCCAGCACACCTGCGACCAACGCCACCGCGAGAAACGCTGCGGTCCCCACGAGTAACCCCCGCAGGCGGCGATTCGTTCTTCGCTGGCGTTCCGCTTCGTGCTCGCTCGCTTCCCGGCTTTCTGCAAGGAAATCACGTTCCAACTGATTCAGGTCCGGCCCGCGCGTAGACGCCCAGTCGAGCGCAGCAGAGAGTCGAGCGCCTCGATAGACCTCGGACGCGTCGCGGCCGGACGCTTCCCATTGTTTGGCGGCTTGGGTCAGGTGCTGGCGAAGCTGATGGCCCTGAAGATCCTCCTCCAGCCATCCGCGGAGGCGCGGCCATTCGCGAAGGAGCGCTTCGTGCGCGACCTCGACCGTGGAATCGCTCATCGTCAGCAATCGGTCCTGCGTGAATCGCGCCAAGACCGCGGCCGCGACCGGGTCCGTCTCGACGTCGAACTCCGAGAGCTGCACACGTCGTCGCGTAACGAGCTCGCCGTCGCCGATGCCGGCGAGCCGAAGGAAGATTCGGCGCGCCACTTCCCGCTCCGCGTCAGTCAGCTGCTGATACGACGCCTCGGCCAATCGCGCCACCGCGCCCCGAACGCCTCCCGTCCGCTCGTAGGCCTCCATTCGAAGCCATCCGGTCTCGCGCGACTGCCAGAGTTCGACGAGCGCGGCGGACAGCAGCGGCAGGCCACCCGGCTCCTCGGCGACCTCCTCGACGAGGGCGTCGACCAGCGCACCTTCGACCCGAAGCCCTGTACGTCTGCCCGGCAGCTCGATCGCCCTCCGGAGTTCGTCGCTCGTCATCGGGGGGACCAGAACGTGGTTGGCATTCACGAGCTCAGCGAGCTCCCGATACGGCGCACAGCGTCCGTAGAAGTCGTCCCGGATGGTCAACACGAAGACGACACGATCCGGTCGGTCCGTCGCCGCTCGGGTGAGGGTGTCGATGAACGCGTCACGCTCGTCGTCATCGCTGCAGAGCGTGAACACCTCTTCGAATTGATCCACCGCGACGACGAGCCGCCCTCCGGATCCGGCGGCGTCGATCGCCGCTTCGAGGGTGCTCCCGTCCGGCGATCCGGCGGCAATACCACTCACGGCGCGTTTCATCTCGGCCATGGGGTGCTCACCCGGGCGGAACACCACACTCAGCCACCGCTCACTCCCCGGGAGCAGTCCTGCGCGGAGTGAAGGAAGGAGCCCCGCGGCGACGACGGACGACTTGCCGCTGCCCGATGCCCCAACCACTCCGAGCAGTCCCACCTGCACCGTTCGCGCCGCAAGCTCGCCGACCAGCCGCTCGCGGCCGAAGAAGTACGAGGCGTCGGTCTCCTCGAACGATGCAAGCCCCTTGTAGGGGCATTCGTACCCCGCGGAAACGTCGCGGTCCCCGCCGTAGAGCCGGCCGAGCTTCAACCCAATGACATTGTTGGCGAATTCGAGGTCTGCCGACCGGCGCCCCCTTCCCTCGGCCAGCCACTCAGCGGCAGCGGCCAGCCGCCTTCCCGCTTCGTCACGAGCCCACTCGCTGACCACCTCATGGACACGACCCGGCACGCCGCCCGATGCGCGAGCCATCGATTCGAGCGGAACGTCTTGAACTTCGTCGCCAACGTAGAGCCGAGCGATCCCGTGGACGCCGCTGAGATCGAGCGGCGACAGCCTCACGTGGCCGTCACCGACCCTGTCAGACTTCTCGATGACCGCGCTAAGAGTGGGCCCAGCATCAGGATCCTTGACCAAGCCGAGGACCAGCACCGGCCGGGAATGGATCGCGTGCTCCGCTTCGGCGAGTGCGTGTGCTGCTTCTCCGCCCGATACGTCGAAATCGTCCAGGATTACGAGCGTCGGTTCGGCGGCTTCGACCGCTTCGCGTACGGCCGACATCGCAATCGCAGTCGCCGTCCCTCCGGGCCCGGCGTAGCGAACGCGGCCAGCCTTCTCGGCGACCTCGGCGGCAAGCTCCGCAGCCAGCCTGGTCTTGCCTATTTGTGATGGGCCGGAGACGAAGACGACCCGGCCCTGTCCTCTTCTGGCCTGACGCCATGTCCCGCGTAGCCAGTGCATCTCGCGTTCGCGATCGACCAGCGGGGTGAACGCGTCGAGCTCCGGAGGAAGCGGCGGTGCTTCAGCGGCCTCTGCTTTCGCGGCGGGCACCCCTCCCGTTTTCGGCTCAGTCAAAGGCACCGGCTCCACGAGGTCGACGGGATTGGCGAAGCCCTTGAGCTCGGCGGCACCGCGCTCCTCGAAGCGAATGTCCTGCACCTCGCCGGCACGCTCGGCAACCGCCCGCGTAACCAGGACCTGACCGGCGACGGCCTGGGAGCACAACCGGGCCGCCGTGTTCAGCGCCACCCCCCGGAACCCGTCCTCCACCGGGATGGCGTCACCGACGTCGATCCCGATCCCCACGGTCAACGGCAAGGATGGGTCCTCGGCCGTCTCCTCCATGCACGTCGCCTGGAACTCGAGGGCAGCACGCACGGCCTGCGCGGTCGACTCGAACACCGCGAGCGCCTCGTCCCCCCGCAGCTCGAGGACCCGGCCCCGGCGTGCCTCGACGGCATCGCGGGCGAGGTCGGCGAATTTCTTCGCGAGCCGGGCTGCCTCGGCGTCGCCATGTTCGCGGGTGAACGCGGTGTACCCGCGCACGTCGGCGATGAGAAACGTCCGAACCGTGGTGGTCTGCCCCGAATCTTGGGCTTCCACCTTCATTGAGTACCCCCCACGGGCTTGCGCTCGGAGAACCGGCAAGCTCTTTGGCCAGGGATTATTCGCGTTCCTCGGCCAGCCCGGCAAGGGTTTTCACGTTTTTGAAGCTCCCCGAGGCGCGCCATCGGGCGATTCGACGCCTTCCCAGGGGTCGTAGTCGACCTCCAGTGGCTCTTGGTCCGGGCGTTGGTCTTCGGGGACGTGCTGGAGGTTGATTCGAATTCGCGTCCAGGTAGTGCTTCGGCCTCGCATCGAATCCACGAGCACGTCCGGTGGATTCAGGTACTTGACCACTTTCTCGTGCCGCTTCTTCCATCGTTCCAGGCCTTCCCTCGCTTCGGCTTCGGTCGAGGCCCGTGCGATCTCGATCAGCGGCATTCGGGTCCGCCGCCTTCCCGTCGGCCCCACCTTCTTCCCTGGTGCCGGCGGCGGGACGACCCCCCTCCGGTCGCGGTCATTCTCAGGACCACCGGCGCGCCGCTTCGATGGCTGAACCCTTCGCGGCTCGCCTGGCTGCTTGGCGTACTCGGGCGGCCACGGCGCGTCGCCGAACCCCGCGGCTTCATGCTGCTCCGAAAGCTCCAGCAGCGCCTCGAGTGAACCGACCGCCTCGTCGATCCCCTCCGATGGGTCCCCGACCGACGCGAACCGCGCCGGCATCGTCGCAAGCGTGAACGCCGCAGGGTCGCAGTCCGGCACCTCGTCCCACGTGAGCGGCGCCGACACCCGAGCGTCCTTGGTCGGCCGCACCGAGTACGCCGACGCCACCGTTCGGTCCTTCGCGTTCTGGTTGTAGTCGAGGAAGACGCCGTGGCGCTCCTCTTTCCACCACGCCGCCGTGGCAAGGTCGGGCACACGCCGCTCCACCTCGCGGGCCAGGGCCACGGCCGCCCGCCGAACCTGCGTGAACGTCCACCGCCGTTCGATTCGCGCATAGATGTGGAACCCGCGGGACCCGGACGTCTTCGGCCACCCCGTCAGCCCGAAGTCCTCCAGGGTCTCCTTCGTCACGATGGCCACGTCCAGGATCTGCTGCCACTCGACCCCGGGTACCGGGTCGAGGTCCACCCGAAGCTCGTCCGGATGATCGAGATCTTCGGCCCGAACGGGGTGTGGGTTTAGGTCGATGCACCCGAGGTTGATGATCCACGTCAGCTGCGCCGCGTCTCGGACCACGATTTCGTTCGCCGTGCGGCCTGAGGGGAACGCGAGCTCGACCGTCTCGACCCACTCAGGCCGGGACTCCGGCGCCCGCTTCTGGAAGAAGAACTCCTCCCCTGCCCCGTTCGGATATCGCTTGAGCGCCATGGGGCGTCCATGCACGCCGCGCAACGCGCCATCGGCAACGGCGAGGTAGTAACGAACCAGATCGAGCTTGGTATGGCCGGCGTGCGGAAAGAACACCTTGCCCGGGTTGGTGATGGTCACCTCCCGGCCAGCTACCTCGAGGACTTCCTTTCGCGCCGCCACTGTCTCGGCCGCGCGGCGCTAGGTCGCACGGTCTGTCGTATCAGTCATCGTGCCTGTTACCCTAGACGCACGGGTAGCGATGCTGCCCCGTGAGGGTTCACTTCCGCAGTTCCTCCTTCGGACGGTTCGGCGCACAGGGAAGAGAGGCCTCGTCGACCGTACGCGGCCACACGTGTAGCCGCAGGAGGAGTTCCACATGTCCATTGAGTCATTTATTGACCTCGGCGTATCCGAGGTCGTCGCCCGCACGCTCGCGAACCGCGGGATCACCGAGCCGTTTCCCATTCAGGAGCTGGTTCTCGCCGATGCGATGCGAGGACGCGACGTCATGGCGAAGTCGCGAACGGGCTCGGGCAAGACCCTCGCCTTCGCCATCCCGATCGTCGAGCGGCTTCGCCCGGACGGCCAGCGTCCTTCGGCTCTGATCCTCGTCCCGACTCGCGAGCTGGCCGCGCAGGTCGTCGGAGAGTTCGAAGACATCGCCAAGACGAAGAACCTCCACGTCGCGCCGGCATACGGCGGCATCAGTATTCGCGAGCAAGGGAGAGCCATCGCCAAGGCCGACATCCTGGTCGCCACGCCGGGACGCCTCGAGGACCTGGCGACGCGCAGACTCGTCCGCCTGGACGACATCCGCGTTCTGGTCCTGGACGAGGCCGACCGAATGCTCGATATGGGGTTCGAGCCGCAGGTCGCCGCCCTCGCCGCCCGACTCCCGACCGATCGCCAGACCATGTTCTTCTCGGCGACGCTCGAAGGCGCCGTCGGCAACCTTGCGGCGCGATACACCCGCGACCCGGTCACCCACCAGATCGAAACCGCGAGGCGAACGGTCGACGAGGCGGAGCACCGGTTCATGCCCGTGACCGAGCACGGCAAGGTCGACGCGCTGGTTCGGCTCCTGAAAGACGAACCGGGCCTGGCGCTCGTTTTCGTTCGCACCAAGCGAGGCGCAGACCGGCTGGCCACCAAGTTGAAGGCGAACGGGATCGACGTTGCCGCCATGCACGGTGACCTCTCTCAGGGTCAGCGCGAACGCGCTCTGCAGCGGTTTCACGCAGGCAAGATTCGGGCCATCGTCGCCACGGATGTGGCCGCTCGCGGTCTGGACGTCCACAACATCGCCCACGTCATCAACTTCGACCCGCCGACCGACGACACCGGGTATGTCCATCGGGTGGGGCGCACGGCCCGGGCCGGACGAACCGGAACCGGAGTCACGCTGGTCACTCCGCAGCAGCAAACCGACGTCAGCCGGATGGCCGCACGTCTCAGCCTGCACGAGGACTTCGAACGCGACGGGATGACCGTGGCGCCACCCCGCGTGGTCTTCTCCTCCCGGGGACGCCGGTCGGGCATGACGCGCCGGCGGTCACCTCGGCGCCCCCGCTAAGCCCCCGGTGACGCTGAACTACGAGTGGTGTGGTGAATTCCAGAATGCGGAGCTGAATCGACTCCATGCCGAGTGCTTCGATCACCGCGTCCTGAATGACGACTGGAAAGCGCAGGTCGAACGACACAGTCTCGGCTGGGTCACCGCGCGCGACGGCGACCAGCTCGTCGGTTTCGTCAATGTCCTTTGGGACGGAGCGGCGCACGCGTTCATCCTCGACACGATGGTGGCATCGCCGGTTCGAAGACACGGCGTCGGGAAGCGGCTGGTCGAGATGGCCGTTGAAGAAGCGCGTGCCGCGGGTTGTGAGTGGATGCACGTGGACTTCGACGATCACCTGAAGGAGTTCTACTTCCACGCCTGCGGCTTCACGCCGACAAACGGCGGTCTCATCGCGCTTCGCTGATCCTCAAATCCCAGCTTTAACGGATGAGTACGGCGCCTTCTACGAGGGGTTATGGGTTCTTGCCGCTGACCCATAGACTGTGCGGCCATGGATCGCATTCCACCCCTCGCGTTCGTTGTGGCAGCGGTTGTTTTGATCGGAGTGGCGATTTGGTCCGCCATGGATGAGAACTGGTCGGGGCTCATTGTCAGCCTGGTCCTCGCGGGGCTCTGCCTGTTCGCCTTGGGGCAGCGCCGTCGCGCGTAGCTGCAATCGGCGCAGACACCAAGGCCTCGCGGCGCGACAGGGAAACCGGCATGATCCGATTGCTCCTCGACACGTCCAGCCTCATGTACCGGGCGTACTTCGCGCTTCCCCGGACCATTACCAATAAGGACGGGCAGCCTGTGAACGCGCTCCATGGGTACCTCGATATGTGTTCGCAGCTCATCAGAGACCGCAAGCCGACGACGGTCGTCCACTGCTTCGACAACGACTGGCGTCCGGCGCGGAGGGTCGCGGCGTACAAGGGGTATAAGGCGACGCGCGCGGTCGATCCGGAAGGCCTCCCCGAGCAGTTCGAGGTCCTCCACGAGCTCATTGAAGCCGCCGGCATGGCGAGGGCTGAGGCGAAAGGGTGGGAAGCCGAAGACGCCATCGGGTCGTTGTGCTCTCGGGCGAAGAACAAGGACGCCTTCGAGATCGTCACCGGCGACCGCGACCTCATCCAGTGCGTCCGCGATCCCCACGTCAAGGTCCTGTTCACCAGGCGAGGGGTGTCCCAGCTCGACCTCCTGGACGAGGCCGGTGTAGAAGCGAAGTACGGCGTGCCGCCGAGCCGCTACGCCGACTTCGCCATCCTTCGCGGCGACCCGTCCGACGAGCTCCCCGGGATCAAGGGGGTCGGCGAAGTCATGGCCAGGGCCCTGGTCCGGACGTACCCGTCGCTCGAGGCCTTGCAGCAGGACGCGCTGGCGCCGCGATCACAAGCGGGTCCCCTGCGAAGTGCTGCGGGCTTGAAGGCGAAGATCCGCGACGCAACCGGCTACCTCGCCGCCATGCAGGAGGTCGTTCCTATTCGAACCGACCTCGACGTCGACGTGGTGGAGGGCAAGAACGACGATGACCGGCTCGATCAGCTCGCCGAGCGGTATCGCTTGACCGGGCCGGTTCGCCGGCTCCGTGAAGCCTTCGCTTCGGCCGGTGCTGCTCGGAGCCCGCGAGGATCTAGGGGACGATCAACCGGCTGACTCGCATGACGCTTCTTTCGTGACTGAATGGCCAGGACGAAGGACCTCCATCGCCGAGTGGTCGCGTTCGCGCTGTCGCTGCCGGGCGCATGGGAGGACCATCCGTGGGACGAAACGGTCGCCAAGGTTGGAAAGAAGGTCTTCGCGTTCTTCGGCGATCCGGACGGCGAATACGGTCCGGCCATGACCGTGAAGCTGTACGAGTCACACGACGGAGCGGTCGGCGTGCCGGGTGCTTCCGAAGCGGGCTACGGCCTCGGCCGAGCCGGCTGGGTCACCATTCAGTTCGGTCCGAAGACGCCTTCGCTCGGCGTTCTCACCGATTGGGTCGAGGAGAGCTATCGACTGGTCGCGCCGAAGCGGCTGCTGCAGGAGCTCGATGCCCGCCCCGAACCGGGAACCGAGCCAGCTGCCGTCACTCGGCGGGCTCGGGCCCGTCGACGTTGATCACCGGCGGTCCGGTCCCGCTCCGAGCGGCGATCAACGTTCCCTCCTCGTTGAGCGGGTTGGTCTCCCGGTGGATCGCTCCTTTCGCAACGTAGAGGAAGTCCCCCGCCTCTGCCTCTTCGATGTCTCGCCCGCCCGGCCCGAACTCCATTCGCAGCCGACCCGACACGACGAAGATGGCGGTTTCGTACTCTCCGTGGTGGTGCCACCCGGACGCCATGCCGGGTTCGGTTCGAACCAGCCCTGCCCACATCCCGTCGGTGGTGACCGCCGCTTCGCGGGTCATCCCGGCAGTCGAGTCGTCGATGGCCCGGTCCCCCGAACGAATCACTCGAACTCGTTCTGACGCCACGGGTCCACCCTCCTCGGCGCTATTCCTCGAGCGGATCCACGCGTGGCCCGTACGCCGGGATGAGATCGACGTACGGCTTGGGATCGCCGACCCAGTGCAACCGCAAAATCTGATCGCGGCTCCGGCGCCCGGCCAGAGCGCGGTACAGCTCGTAGCGATCCGCGGTGAGCGTCGTGGCCGGGTCGCCGTCGCCCGCGAGGCGCTCCTTCCCGTCGTACTTCAACCGGAGAGCGGGGAGGCCGTTCTGGGTAACCCTGAGTCCGAGCGTCGCGGCGTACCCGACGAACGCCACGCTCACCCCCTCGGAGTCGCGATCACCGGGGACGCCGACCGCGTTTCGGATGTCCTGGTTGTGCGTGGCGAGGTCGGTGACCAACGCGGCAT
>JALYGK010000121.1 GCA_030777105.1 Actinomycetota bacterium
GTTCGAGGACGGGAACCGTGTACCCCTCGACGTCAAGGTCGGGGACAAGGTCATCTATTCGAAGTACGGCGGCAACGAGTACAAGTACCAGGGCGAGGAGTACGTGATCCTTCAGTCCCGGGACATCTACGCCGTCGTCGAGAGCTAGGGGGGACGACGGTATGCCAGCGAAGGAACTGAAGTTCGACGAAGAGGCCAGGCGGTCGCTCGAGCGCGGCATCGACCATCTGGCCAACACGGTGGCGGTGACGCTCGGCCCCCGGGGACGAAACGTCGTCCTGGACAAGAAGTGGGGCGCGCCGACCATCACCAACGACGGCGTGACCATCGCCAAGGAAATCGAGCTGGAGGACCCGTGGGAGAACATGGGTGCCCAGCTCGCCAAGGAAGTGGCCACGAAGACCAACGACGTGGCCGGTGACGGGACGACAACCGCAACGGTCCTGGCCCGCGAGATGGTTCGCCTGGGCATGAGGAATGTCGCGGCCGGTGCGAACCCGATGGGCCTCAAGCGCGGGATCGAACGCGGCGTTGCCGCGGCCGTGGAGCACATCGGCAAGCAGGCCAGGGACGTCCAGGGCCGTGAGGAGATCGCCCACGTCGCGGCGATATCGGCGGCGGATCGTGAGATCGGCGAGACCATCGCCGAGGCCTTCGAGAAGGTCGGCAAGGATGGCGTCATCACCGTCGAGGAGTCCCAGACGTTCGGGATCGAGCTGGAGTTCGTCGAGGGGATGCAGTTCGACAAGGGCTACATTTCCCCGTACTTCGTGACCGATCAGGACCGGATGGAGACCATCTTCGACGACCCCCACATCCTGCTGGTCGGCAAGAAGATCTCGAGCGTCCAGGAGCTCCTTCCGCTGCTCGAGAAGATGGCCCAGACGGGCAAGCCGCTGGTCATCGTGGCCGAGGACGTGGAGGGCGAGGCTCTCGCCACGCTCGTGGTCAACAAGATCCGCGGCACGTTCCAGTCGGTCGCGGTGAAGGCACCCGGCTTCGGCGACCGGCGCAAGGCCATGCTCCAGGACATCGCGGTGCTTACCGGTGGCCAGGTCGTCTCAGAGGAAGTGGGCATCAAGCTCGAGAACATGAACCTCGACATGCTCGGCCGCGCGCGGCGTGTGGTCGTGACGAAGGACGACACCACCATCGTCGAGGGTCAGGGCGACGCGGAGGAGATCAAGGGCCGAGTCAGCCAGATCAAGGCCGAGGTCGAGCGGACCGACTCCGACTGGGATCGCGAGAAGCTCCAGGAGCGGCTGGCGAAGCTCTCCGGCGGCGTCGCGCTGATCAAGGTGGGCGCTGCAACGGAAGTGGAGCTCAAGGAGAAGAAGCACCGCATCGAGGACGCCGTCTCGGCCACCCGCGCCGCCATCGAGGAAGGCATCGTTCCGGGCGGCGGCGTGACGCTCATTCGCGCCGAAGAGGCCGTCGACACCGGCGCGCTCGGGCTCTCGGGTGACGAGGCCACCGGCGCGCTGATCGTCCGGCGGGCCCTCCAGGAGCCGGCTCGGCTGATCGCCGACAACGCCGGGTACGAGGGTGCGGTCGTCGTGGAACGGATTCGCGGAGAGTCGGGCGCGTTCGGGTTCGACTCCGCCAGAGGCGACTGGGGCGACATGCTGAAGTTCGGCGTGATCGACCCGGCCAAGGTGACCCGTTCGGCGCTTCAGAACGCGGCGTCAATCGCCGCTCTGGTCCTCACCACCGAGAGCGCCATCGTGGAGAAGCCGGAGGAAGAGGACGCCGCTGCTGCGGCGGGCGGCGGCGGTCACATGCACTGATCGCCAGAGGCGAAAGCAACCGAGAGGGGCTGGGACACCGGCCCCTCTCTCTTTGCGACTCAGGGAAGTGGGCGCTCCTGTGAGGCCAGGAACAGCCCCCAAACCAGCGAAGCTCCGAACGCCGCGGCGCCGAGGGCCAGGAGCCACCAGGGAAGGACGGACGCTCCCGGGGGACCGAAGACCGCGCGAAGTAACGAGATCAGGGCGAATCCGACCGCGCCGATCACGAACGCCCAGGACCACCACCACACGTCCTCGATCCTGTGCGCCACGAGGACCATCAGCATGGCGCCCACCACGGCGCCCACTCCGGCCAGCCGAGGCGGGACGTAGTCGGGTAGCTCGAACTGCCGGAGCATCACCACCAGAAAGAATCGCGGCGCGACGACCATGAGCAGGCCGCCAAGCGCCATGAACGCCGCGCCGATGTACAACGTCCGGCGGAGCGAATTCATGGCTTTCGTACAATAGTCACGCTTGATCCTGCGCCGTGTTGAGGCGCGCCGCCCCAGACCTCACGATCGAGCGGAAAGGCAGGAATGACAGAAGGTCCTCGCGTGGCCGTGATCGGTTTGGACTGCGTGACGCCGCAGCTCCTGTTCGATCAGTTCGCCGACGAGATGCCGGCGCTCAGCCAGCTGATCGCTCGAGGGATGCGGGCGGAGCTCGAAAGCGTGACGCCGCCCATCACCGTTCCGGGGTGGGCGTGCTCAATGACCGGGAAGAGCCCGGGTCAGCTCGGCATCTACGGCTTCCGCAACCGGAAGGACACCAGCTACGAAGGCCTCTCCATCGCCACCAGCAACGCCGTCAAGGAGCCGGCCGTGTGGGACGAGCTCGGACGGACCGGGAAGAAGTCGTTGTTGATCGGCGTTCCACCGGGCTATCCGCCGCGGGCGGTAGAGGGCTGGCGGGTGTCGTGCTTTCTCACACCTCCGTCCGCGAAGGACTTCACCTATCCCGCCGAACTTCGAACCGAGATCGGAGATGAGCTCGGCGGTGATCCCTACATCTTCGACATTCCGAGCTTCAGGGAAGCCGGCGAAGAGCACGTCCTGGACCAAGTGTTCGCGATGACCGAGCGGCGGTTCCGGGTCGCCTCCCGCCTGGCGAAGACGAAGCCGTGGGACTTCTTCATGTTGGTCGAGATGGGACCGGACCGGCTCCACCACGTGTTCTGGCACCACGTCGACCCCCAGCACCCGAAACACGAGCCCGGCAACAAGTTCGAGACCTCGTTCCGGGACTACTACCGATTTCTCGACCGGCACATCGGTGTCCTGCTCGAGGCCATCCCCGACGACACGGTGATTTTCGTCATGTCGGACCA
>JALYGK010000122.1 GCA_030777105.1 Actinomycetota bacterium
ACCTCCGTCAGGCCGCGAAGGAGCTGTTCGCCTGACGCACTTATCAGCCTAGACCGATAAATGGGGTGCTCTTCTACCGCCCCTTGAACTGCGGCGCTCGCTGTTCCATGAACGCAGCCACCGCTTCGCGATAGTCCTCGCTTTGAAGACACGCCGCCTGGGCCAACGCTTCTCGCTCGAACTGTGACTCGATCGGCGTCTCGGGCGCGCTGTTGATCAATGTCTTGGCCTGCGAGACGGCGATGGGGGAGTGGGAGGTCACCTTACGCATGAGGTTCTTGGCCTCTTCCATCCGTCGGTCATCGTCGACAAGTCGGTTCACGATCCCCAGGCCAAACGCTTCGGCGGCGTCAATCGTTCTTGCGGCCCACACGAGTTCCTTCGCCACGGCCGGTCCGGCGGTTCGAGCGAGGTGGTGAGAGCCTCCCAGGTCAGGAATGATCCCGTACCGGAGCTCGAGGATGGCGAACCGAGCGTCCGGCGAGGCGACCCGAAGGTCACACGCCAGCGCGAGCTGGAAACCGGCCCCCAGGGCGTGGCCCTGGACGACGGCAATGGTGGGCTTCCCCATAGTGGCCAGGAGGCGGAAAGGACGTTGCGCCATCTGGATGAACATTCCGAATTCCGTCGAGCCGGCGCCCATCGCGCCGAGCTCGGCGAGAAGGGCGAGGTCGATTCCTGCACAGAACGACTGTCCTTCGCCGACCAGGAGGACGCCTCGAACGTCCGTGTCAGACGAGGCAAGTTCGGCGGCTTCTCCAAGCTCCAGGAACATGGCCTGGTTCATGGCGTTTCGTTTGTCCGGCCGGGCAAGCGTGATGGTGGCAAGGTGGTCTTCGACGTCGTACCGAATGGTTTCGAACTTCTCCATGGAAACCTCCCGGAAACTGTCGCGAATGACGCTATACGATCGCGGCGTGAAGGATCTCGGCGAACCGGCGCGCGCGTCTTGCATGTTCTGCGGTCAGGCGACCTACGACCCGGACAAGAAATCGCGGCCGTGGAGCAGGGCGGTCGCACGCGGGCAGCAGGTGCTGGTGTGCCCGGAGTGCCAGGCTGAGCGCCCAGACTGGACGGCGAGCCTCGACCGATGTGAGGAGTGTGGGAGCACCAGGCTCTCTGCGATGCTTGGTGAGGTGATCTGTCGGCAGTGCGGCCACATGGCGGTCGCAGCCGAAACGGCACCTGACCTGTAGACGACTCGGGCGCTTAGCTCAGCGGTAGAGCGCCGCCCTTACAAGGCGGAGGTCGGTGGTTCGAAACCACCAGCGCCCACCGAGAACGCCTGCTCAGGGCGGGATTTCGCGAAGCACCCGCCTCAAATCCGAGCCGATCACTCCGACGTATCCGTCCGACCACAGCTCTCTTGCGAAATTCTTGCACCTGACTGGCAGGCTTCGGGAAACGGAGGCCGCCCGCCATGCGGCCGTGTGGAAAGAGGGGGATCGATGTCTCACGGGAGCAAAGGGCTGGAGCGCCACGCAAGTCGAACGCAACGAAAGCTCAGCCTACCTGGGCGGCGAATCGTGACGATTGCCATCAGCTTGGTGCTGGGGCTGCCCGCAGCCCCAGCCTTCGCTCAGACAGCGCCGCCACCGAACGACAACTTCGCCGACGCGCAGGAAATCTTCGGAGAGACCGGCTCCGTCACTGGGACGAACGTGAACGCCACCTCGGAGCCGGGCGAGCCGTTCCACCGCCCAAGGGGGTGGGGCGGCGGTGGTCACTCCATCTGGTACCGCTGGACGGCCCCGGACGACAAGACAGCCATCTTCGACACCGCCGGGAGCGTTTTCGACACGGTCCTCGCTGCCTACACAGGCCACGACGTTGCGTCATTGACGAAGGTCGTGAACGACGACGATTCGGGCCCCGGCTCGACCAGCAGCATCTCCTTAAGGGCCAGGGCGGGAACCGTCTACCACATCGCCGTCGACACGAGCGGATCCACAACCGGAGGCGTCGTCCTCAACTGGGAGATGTTGGTACCTCCAGCGAACGACGACTTTGCCAATGCCGACCCCGTCATTGGCGATGAAGGCACCCTCTCTGGCTCTAATGTCGCCGCCACCTCGGAGCCGGGCGAGCCGGAGGTGGGCGGTGGTCACTCCATCTGGTACCGCTGGACGGCCCCACAGGAGAAAGCAGCCGTCTTCGACACCGCCGGGAGCGATTTCGGGACCGTCCTCTCTGTCTACACCGGCAACGACGTTGGGAGTTTGACGAGGGTGGCGAGGGCCTACCCTTCCGCGATCCCCGGCCGAGTGGTTAGCGTCAACTTCAGGGCCAAGGCCCAGACCGTCTACCACATCGCCGTCGACGGATTCGGCGGAGAAGCAACCGGAGCCGTCGTCCTGAATTGGAAGACATTCCCGCCTCCAGCGAACGACGACTTCGCCGACGCCGAGCCCATCAGCGGCGACGAAGGCTCCGTCTCCGGCTATAACTTCGGCGCCACCTCGGAGCCCGGGGAGCCGGCCCACGCCTTCCCCCCGAGCCGAGATCGCTCCATCTGGTACCGGTGGCAGTCGTTGTCGAGCCTCCATGCGACGTTCGACACCGAAGGCAGCGACTTCGACACCGTGCTCGCGGTCTACATCGGATCGAGCGTCGACAGGTTGACGGAGGTGGCGAGCGACGACAATTCTGGATTGAACCGGACGAGCCGAGTGTCGTTCACGGCGGTCCCCGGCGTGACGTACCACATCGCTATAGACGGATCCCCCCCCGGGAACACCATCCTGAATTGGGGACGCGAGCGAGTCGTCACGTCGCCCGACGACACCGACGACGGCGTCTGCGGGGGGATCTCTTCTCATTGCACGCTCCGTGAGGCAATCAACGCGTCGAATCGTCGGCCCGGCCGCGACACGATCACCTTCGCCATTCCCGGACCCGGTCCGCACACCATCACACCGGCCAGCCCGCTCCCTCAGATCACCGACCCGACCACCATTGACGGGACGACCCAGCGGGAGTCAGCTGTTCTCGACGTCGACCCTCCGGTCGACATCCAGATAACCGGCACGATCGCCGGATCGGACGTGAACGGTCTATGGATCAAGGCCGGGAACACGACGGTGCAAGGCCTGGTGATCAACGGGTTCGGGGGTGCCGCAGTCCGGCTCGAGGACGGCGGAGACAACGTCATCGCAGAAAACTTCTTGGGGACAGACGCTGCGGGAACGGTCGCCGTCCCCAACGGGTACGGCGTGCGCATCGTCAACTCCGCGAATAACCAGATCGGGGGTTATGGACTCGGAGGAGGGGGACTGATGTGCGGGTACGGCGGCCGTCTCTCACCGGTCCGATGCGAGCTCAATGTCGGATGGAATTTCAACGTTATCTCGGGTAGCCGGCTGAGCGGGGTGTCGATTGAGGGCCGAGGAACCGGCAATCGGATTCGCGGAAATCTTATCGGGACCGGCATCTCCCTGACGACAGCCATCGCGAACGGAACCGGGATCGAGATCTCATCCTCAGACAACGTCGTTGAAGGAAACCACGTATCGGGTAACCGCGGAGATGGCGTTGCTGTGCGGGGCGGTGGCGCCTCTGGCAATCGGATCTCGGCGAACCTTATTGGTCTGTCGTCCCAACCGTCGAACGGCGGCAACGGCATCTCGATCGAGGGCGCCGCAAACAACCGCATCGGGGGCATTCCGGAATTCTTCAGGAGGTTCGGCAACCTGATCTCGGCCAACGGAGGCGCGGGCCTCTCTATCGCGGGATCGGGCGCGACGGCGAACCTGGTCCAAGGCAACTACATCGGGGTCGTTCCTCCCATCATCGAAGTATGCATAGGGATCGATGACGACGAGGAATGCCTTCGCGTGTCCGACCCGGCCGACGTCGGGAACTCTGGGGATGGGGTTTCGATCGGAGAACGCGCGAGTGGCAACCTGGTCGGTGGGACCCAGTCCGGGGCGGCAAACGTGATCGGCCGGAACCACGGGGACGGCGTCCGCGTTGATTCGGGAGGCGGTAATGGAATAGTCGGCAACCGGATCTTCTCCAACGGCGGCCTGGGCATCGACCTTGGTGGCGACGGCGTGAGCCAGAACGATCCCGATGACGGGGATGACGGCCCGAACTTGCTCCAGAACTTCCCCGTGGTGACGGCGGCCGCAGGGACGACGGTCAAGGGAAAGCTCGTCAGCCGCCCCAATACCGACTACAGGATCGAGCTCTTCGCCGGCGATACCTGCGACCCGTCGGGCCACGGGGAGGGCGAGGTCGATGAGTCCTTCCCGCCCCGTCCTTGGGAGGTCACGACGGTGATCACGGACCGCCACGGGAAGGCCCGTTTCAGCGTGGACACCGACATCCCGGCCGGGTACTTCGTCACGGCCACGGCGACCGATCCGTCCCAGAACACTTCCGAGTTCTCGGCCTGCCTCCAGGAGGGGACGGCTCCGGCCGATCTCGCCGTCACCACCGAAGACTCGCCCGACCCCGTCTTGGCCGGACAGCGCCTGACATACCGGGTGGGCGTTACCAACGACGGGCCCGCCGACGCGACGGGCGTTCAGATGACCGACACCCTACCGGCCGGTGTCCGATACGAATCCGCGACGCCTTCCCAGGGCACGTGTGACGAAGCTGAGGGCGTCGTGTCGTGCGAGCTCGGGGATCTCGTGAACGGCGCCTCCGCGTCGATCGACATCGTGGTGAGGCCGCCGACCGACGGAACGCTCTTCAACCGAGTGAGAGTGATCGGTGACCAGGTCGACCCCAACTCTGGGAACGACACCGACACGGAAACGACGACCGTCGATCCCGCGGCCGACGTCGGGGTCACCATGACTGCCTCCCCCGACCCGACCGTTCACATCGGCAAGGAACTGACGTACACCCTCACCGTCAGCAATGCCGGTCCGAACGCCGCGAACGGAGTCACCCTGGAGGATCAGCTGCCCAAGAGCGCTGGGTTCGGCTCGGTGAGCGCGTCGCAGGGGACCTGTATGCTGACGCGGACCACCGTGACATGCGATCTGGGCTCCCTCACCAGCGGCGCCTCGACGACCGTGACGATCGTGATCAAGCCGACGGCGAAGGGGGAGATCACGAACGCGGCGTCCGTCGCTTCCGCAAGTCCGGCGGATCCCGACACGACGAATAACCGCGCTGAGAAGACGACGAACGTGGTCCCGTAGTCCGCGGGGCAACGCCTCGTAGAGCGGCGTTCGCCTGGCCTGCTTGCGTTGGTGATCCCAGGGGTGACAGATCGCAAAGGAAGCTAGGCGCGTGCCACATATGTGCCACATGAGCCGTACAAACGCGTCTAAACGGGTGGCAAATCATCTAACCGTTTTTGCCGTTTGACGTGGGGTTTTCTGGATTGCCGCTGGTAGAGGGTCGTCCTTTTCGCTCTTATAAGGCAGAGCCGGACCGTCCGGTGATTGCTGTACTGGTCAGTCCCAGGGGTTCTTGCCTCGGTATCGGGTTGGGCGGCCTGGGGAGTGTTCTCACGTTCGACTCGAAATCGGGCATGCCCCCCTCCTCCGTGAGCGTTGGAGAAGAGGCGCATCGAGAGTCGGAGTTCGTGTTCTACGCTGGCGGAGAGTGGACGGAGTTTCCGTCGTGGGTTTTGTTTCGCAAAGACTCGGCACGACAGGCGATAAGGATCTTCTTCCAGACTGGTGAGCGACCGAACAACATAAGGCGGGAAGAGGTGTAGACGCGTCCACTCTATGAAGCTCCCAGCGAAGGCTCTATTGCCCTTCAGGCCCCCGGACCCGAAGACCTCAGGCGGCCGTCCCTTCCAAAACCTGAACCGTGGTAGCCGTCGCAACGCAGGGCTCCTGGCAGATTAGTGGCAATGCGTGGCTTTCTCCGGACCCCTAAATTGCTCCTAGTTGCCGCCGGTGCCGCGGATATCGTCGCGACTGTTATCGGGTTCACTATCTCCGAACGGTTCCCGCTTGTCTTCGCGGTCGTGGCCGTGGCGCTCACCTTAGCGCTAGTCATCGGAACGCTTCTTGACGGAATCGCCTTCTTATACGCGTTTATGGGCTGGATGGCTTTTGGGGCGCTGTCTCAGTTGTTCCCTACGCCGGACTTTGAGCGCCTCCCCGTAACCGTTGCTGACGTCGTAGGCCTCGGCCTTGCATTCGCATACCTCCGCCTCAGGAATCGTATAGATGTGAAGGGATGGTCTGACCGAGGGGCTGCGATCGCCACACTAGTGCTCGGGCTTGCGGGCTTGGTAGTTCTTCTGATTCTGAGGCAGGGGTCGCTGGTCGGGCAATGGTACGACCGGCAGGGGCGTGCTCTTCCCAATGGAGACCAAGAAGAAGGCCTGGTCCTCGATGTCGACTGGGGAAGCGACCATTGCGATTGGGGAAACATTGTATTCATGGACCTGGCCTGGCCGATTGGCTCAGTGGTGCACGAAGGTCCATTCCGAAACCCCAATGTCCGACAATATGTCCGAAACCCGGAGGCGGGTCATCCTCACATCGGCTTTCCAGAGACATACGATCCGAACGCATCGCTTCCCAGAGACGCCTACGACACAGGATTCCACCGCGGCGACTGGCACCTATGGGTAAGCCCATCTCAAGCCGAAAGATACATCTATGTAGCTAACGGGGATCGAGTCGAGAGGTGGCCGCGATCCGAACCGTACGCGGTCTGTGCATAGGCGGGAAATCCCCAACTAGTCATCGTTTCCGTAAAACGATTCGTAGCGGAATCGCTTTACGCAAAGGCCGAGTATTCAGGTGACGCCATATCCGATTCCGATTGAAACTGCCGATATGACCAATGACCGCAATTCGGTCATAGCAGGCCTAGAGCGCCGCGGCCATGTAGTCGACGACTGCGAGGGAGGCCATTCGGAGGGGCGAAACTCTGGCCGATCTTAGGAGGGATGACTAATCTTCGGCAGTCATTCGAAGACAGGCGAGACGGCTTGTGCGTATGTCCGGTCTGCGGGAGCCTGAACGACGCCGCAACCTCCAATGGGATCATCTTATGCCGAAACTGCCGTTCATCGTTGCTAGTGCACGACGATGTCGTCGAGCTCATCAGTCGATCGCGACGCTACCTGTTTCGTCACCGATTAGGCACGTTGTTTGTCTGGCTCGGCGGCGGAACCTTAGTAGCGATATTTCTGATTTTGCTTTTTAGCCGGCCGAGCCCACTCTTCGGCGACTGCTTCTTTGGTTGTGGCCCTCCGACTGACGCGAGATGGATTACTGCCATTATTTGCGGACTCACTGTCACACTCACGGGTCTCTTTCTTCGACGGCGTCGCTGGCAATAAGCGCTTCAGTCCGACGGAGCCGTTCGCTCATCGCGTCGCTCAAATCCGGTCGTCTGGTAGCCGATAACAATGGAGGAAGGAGGCATGGGGCGTATGTTTTGGATCCTCGTGATCGTGGTGCTTGCGATGGTGTGGGCAGCTTGGGCCCGGGCGAGACGTGGTTAGCCGTCAGCGCTTCTCTTTGGGATCGGATCTCGTGCCACATACGTGCCACACAAGGCGTACAAAGCCGTACGAACCCGTCGCAATGCATGTAATCGTTGTCGCCGTCTGAGCTGGGGTTTTCCGGATCTTCGCTGGTAGGCGATTCGTCGTCTTCGCCCTTACAAGGCGGAGGTCGGTGGTTCGAAACCACCAGCGCCCACGGCAGAGCCCGCAGCGTAACGGAGCTACTCGAATCTTCTCGTTGAGTCATCGCGATCGCTGGACACTGCTTGTCTGATTCCTGAATCAACCTGCTTCGCATGGCCTGAATTTCATCCGTGAGATTTTTGAACCGGGCCGGAACGCACGTCAGGCTGTTCTCCCCGATCCCACAGGAGGAAAGCCTTCGTGATGTGGTTTCGTTCGCCCGCGTTCCGTCGCCCATTTGCCATTGCTGCTGCGCTCGTCGTTGGCAGCATCGCTCTCATGGTGCCTCCTTCCGGAGCGGACACCAAAGCCGAATTGGAAGTCGCCAGGGCCAACCTTCGGGCACTTGAAGAGCGGATCACCACCGGGCAAGACCGATTGGCGGCGCTTCGGGGGGAGGCGAATGCAATCGTCGCGCAGATGAACCAGGTGGAATCGACGATCGCGTTAATCGAGCAGGAGTCGAATACGGTCCGCCGGGCGATCACGAAAGCTCGGAGGCGGGTGTGGGTCAATCAACGCCAGCTCGACAACCGCGTCCGCGAAATGTTCCAGAGTGGCACCGCCCCGGAGCTGTCGGTGCTTGTCCGCTTCACAACTCTTTATGACTTGAGTACACGGCTCGAAATCATCCATAGAGCGACGGAAAGCGACCGGGACGTGATCGAGCGCGCTGAGGCCTTGGCGGCTCGGCTGCTGCATCGGCAACAGCAACTGGAGGAACTCGCGAGGGTCCACTCTGCGGAGCGAAGCGACCTCAGGATTCAGGCGGCCAGATTGCAGCAGCAATTTGAGGCCCAGGCGGTTGTGATTCGGCAGCTGGATGAGGACAGGCATGCGGCTGAGGCGCTCATTGGCGAGCTCGACGACAAACGGAAACGGGAGATCCAGAGGGCCCGCCAGCTGGCGCGGGCGGCCACGCAGGCCATCGTCGGTTCATCTCGCCCGTTGGCGCAGCAAGCTACAGCGAGTTCGTCTCGCCCGCTCCGCGCCCAACGCAAGACCGGTTTGACCAACGAGCAGGGCCCACAGGTTCAGACGGAGCCCACTCCCGAGCCGACCCCGCAGACTCAGACGGATCGCACCGCCGAGCCGACCCCCCAACCCACTGCCGAGCCAACGCCGCAAGCTCAGACGCAGCGCACTGCCACGCCACCCCCACAGGTTCAACCCGAGCC
>JALYGK010000123.1 GCA_030777105.1 Actinomycetota bacterium
GGGCTCTCGTCGTCTGCGGCAAGGGAAACAACGGGGCAGATGGATGGGTGGCCGCGCGTTACCTCGATCGGTGGGGAATGGGTGTCTCCGTCGTGATGGTCGAGGCTTCCGCGCCTCGAGGCGCCGCTGGAGCGAACTTCCGCAGGTTCGCCGCGCGAGGGGGACGTTGGCGCGAGTTCTCTCCGGAGCTCCTTGCGCGGGAGCTGGCCAGGTCGGACGTGGTGGTCGATGGCATCTTCGGGACCGGATTCCGGGGACGGCCCGAAGGACATCTCGCCCACGCCATCCGGTCCATGAACGGAGCCGCCGCCCCCGTGGTCTCGATAGACATCCCGTCCGGCGTGGAAGGTGAAACCGGCGCCGTCCGGGGCGACGCGGTCGAAGCGCGAGTCACCGTCGCTCTCGGCTCGCTGAAGCCAGGACTGGTCTTTCATCCCGGCGCGGCGCGTGCAGGAGAGGTCGAGGTCGTCGACATCGGTTTCCCACAGGACCTGATTCGAACGGACCTGTGGTTGACGGAGGCACGCGACATCGGGAACTGGCTCAAATCGCGCGACGCCGAGGCTCACAAGAGGTCGGTCGGTGTCGTTCTGGTCGTGGCCGGTTCGCGGAACATGACTGGCGCCGCGGCCCTGACGGCAGAAGCGGCATATCGAGCCGGCGCCGGCCTCGTGACGCTTGCCGCTCCGCCGAGCGTGCTTTCCACGGTTCAGCCGACTCTCCCCGACCTGACCTATCTCCCTCTGCCGGAGACTCCCGAGGGGTCGCTCTCTCGGGACGCCTTCCCCCTACTGCGGGAACGCTTCCAAGACGTCGACGCGGTGGCGATCGGCCCGGGGCTCACGACCCACCTGTCCACGGTGGACCTCGTCCGCAGGGTGGTGGCGGAATCCCCGGTGCCGTTCGTACTGGATGCGGACGGGCTCAACGCGTTCGTCGGCCAGACCGGCTTGCTGGCAGACCGAGCGTCGGACGCCATCCTCACGCCACACGCCGGCGAGTTCGGGCGCCTGACGGGACTGTCCGCAAATGAAGTTCTGGAAGATCGAGTGGGCCACGCGCGAAAGGCCGCCGCGGAGCTCAGGTGTGCGGTGTTGCTGAAGGGTCCCCGAACCGTGGTCGCCGGTTCGAACGGCACCGCCTTCGTCAACCCGACCGGCGGCGCATACCTCGCTACCGGCGGAACGGGCGATGTCCTCACCGGAGCGATCGCGGGGTTCATCAGCGGAGGGGTTCCGACGGTGCGTGCGGGGGCGGCCGCGGCGTACGTTCACGGCGTGGCCGGCCAGCTCGCGGCGGAGCGACAGGGAGCAGGGACGATGGCCTCGGACGTGCTGTTCCACCTCGGGGAGGCGCTTCACCAGCTGCGCGCGCGCCAGTAGGTTGAGCCGCTCTGTGGAGGGATCGACCGTAACCGGCCGGGGTTCCGGCCGAGCGGTCACAACCCGCCCGACGGTGGCCACGGTGGACCTCGACGCGATACGGCACAACGTTGGCCTTCTGAAGCCGAAGAGCTCCGAGCTGATGGCTGTGGTGAAGGCGAACGCGTACGGGCACGGGGACGCACCGGTCGCCCGAGCGGCGCTCGAAGCTGGGGCCACGTGGCTTGGCGTCGCTGCCATCGAGGAGGGAAGCGCCCTCCGTGACGCCGGAATCGACGCTCCCATCCTCATGTTGACCGAGTACCCCCGCGGAGCCGAACGGGAGGGGCTCGAGGCGAGGCTTACCCCGACTCTGTACAGCGACGACGGTCTGAAGGCGCTCGCCGCCGCATCTGGCGACCCCGTGCCGGTGCACGTCAAGGTCGATACGGGGATGCACCGCGTGGGGTTGCCTCCCGACCGCGTTCCGCAATTCGTCCGAGCCGCGACGGATGCGGGATTGGTCGTTGAGGGGTTGTGGACGCACTTCGCCAAAGCGGAGGACCTCGCCGATTCGTTGACGGCGCGTCAGCTGGACGTCTTCCGGGACGTCGTCGGAGCGCTCCACGCCATGGGGATCCGGCCGCCTTACCTCCACGCTGGCAACAGCGCAGCAGCCATCGCTAGGCCGGCCGCCCATTTCGATCTCGTCAGGGTGGGGATCGCGATGTACGGGATCCTGCCCGGCTCCGCGCTCGCCGACCCCGGTCTTCGTCCGGCCATGACGTGGAGAAGCGCGGTGGCCATGGTGAAACGAGTCCCAGCCGGTGAGGGAATCTCGTACGGCCATCACTACCGAGTCGAGAGCGACTCGACCATTGCAACGGTGGCGGTGGGTTACGCCGACGGATACAGCCGCCTGTTGTCGAACCGGGCAGAGGTGGTCATCCGGGGCCGGCGCCTCCCGGTCGCCGGGACGGTGACGATGGATCAAATCATGGTCGACTGCGGAGACCACCCCGTCGAGCCAGGGGATACCGTGGTTCTCATG
Source organism: Actinomycetota bacterium (assembly GCA_030777105.1). Taxonomy (GTDB): domain Bacteria; phylum Actinomycetota; class UBA4738; order UBA4738; family UBA4738; genus JALYGK01. The sequence continues at coordinate 2,413 of JALYGK010000123.1, forward strand.
GGAGCCGAAGAGGATGCTCGCGTCACCGCTGAAGATCTGGCGGCCTGGATGGGAACCATTCCGTACGAAGTGGTGTGCGGAGTGAGCGACCGAGTTCCTAGGGAGTACGTCGGGTGAGCGACGGGACGCAGCGCGCCAGCGGCGGCCTTCGGTCGCTGGGGACGCTTCGGAAGGCGCTGATCGGCGCCGGCATCGCCGTGGGCGCCGCCGCTGTCGGCGTGGCGGCGGAGCGATACGCCGTCCGGCGTGCTCGGGCCCGTCCGGATCCGGAACGAGGCGAATCGCTGACCGAGCGTCCCGGTTCGGAGCGGAGGGTCACGTCCTTCGATGGCACGGAGCTCGCGGTGAACGTCATCGGTCCAGACGGGGCTCCCACACTTGTGTTCGCTCACGGGATCACGCTCGACATGACCGCGTGGCATTTCCAGTGGAAGGACCTCTCGGCCGAATTCCGATGCGTCCTCTACGACCAACGCGGGCACGGGCGAAGCGCGAAGGCGACCGATGGCGATTACTCGCTGGAAGCGCTGGGGCGAGACCTGAAAACGGTGCTCGATGCGACCGGCTCAGACGACCCAGTGGTGTTCGTTGGGCACAGCATGGGCGGGATGAGCATCGTCTCGTTCGCCGAGCTCTTCCCCGAGGAGTTCGGCAGCCGCGTCAAGGCGGTGATTCTGGCGAATACTGCGGCCTCGGACGCGATGAAGGAAGTTCTGGGCGGCATGGCGGCGAGGGTGGGAAAGTTCCTGCTCCCGACCCCGCGCCGCTTCCTGAGCAAGCCGGAACGGGCGTTCTGGGTCCGCTCGGGGGCCCTCGGCCTCAGCCCGGACATCGCGTTTCTGGTCGTTCGGCTCACGAACTTTGGCTCCCACGCGTCGCCATCGGTGGTCGACCACGTCGCCAGCATCGCCGGCCAGGCTCCGGCGGAGGTCTGGACGGACCTCATCGTCAGCGTCGCCGAAATCAACCTGGCCCATGCGCTGGAACACATCACGGTTCCGACACTGGTCCTGGTCGGTGACACCGATCGGCTCACCCCGCCTGCCAGCGCGTTGGCCATCAAGCGGAAGCTCCCGCAGGGAAGGATGGTGGTGCTTCGGGACGCGGGACACTGCGCGATGCTCGAACGACACCGGCTCTTCAACCAGGCCGTCAGGGATTTCCTCGGCGACGTCTTACAGCCGGCGAGCGGCGTGGAGACCGATGGCCAGCGCGCTTCAGTGCCGAGTCGGACGCGACGCGCGGGCGCGCGCCCCGCCAGGCTGCGAGGGGCGACCACCTGATCACGCGGGTCCCCGGCATTCGGGTCGGCCACTGGACCGACCCGGTCGGACTCACGGGATGCACGGTCATCCTCTGCCCGCCCGAGACCGTCGGGTCAGGCGAAGTGCGAGGAGGAGCTCCCGGAACGCGCGAGACGGACCTTCTTCGTCCCGGGATGCTGGTCGATCGCGTCGACGCCGTTCTTCTCACCGGAGGAAGCGCCTTTGGGCTCGCAGCGGCCGACGGCGTCATGCGTTTCCTCGAAGAGCGAGGCCAGGGATTCCAGACCGGACCGGCGGCGGTCCCGATCGTTCCGGCGGCGGTGGTCTTCGACCTTCGCGTCGGCGATCCGGCTGCCCGGCCCGGACCGGACGCCGGCTATGCCGCCTGCGAGGCAGCGGATGAGGAAGTCGACGAAGGGAGCGTCGGCGCCGGCACCGGAGCGACGGTCGGCAAGCTGCACGGCCCGGAGCGAGCGGTGAAGGGGGGCCTCGGGACCGCGTCAACGGCGGAAGACGGCCTCATCGTCGGAGCCATCGCCGTGGTCAACGCCATGGGTGAGATCGTGGACGACGACGGGAGCGTCATTGCCGGTGCTCGTTCGGACGAAGCCGGGGAAGTTCCGTCGTCTGGACCCATGGCAGGGGAGAACACCACGCTCGTCGCGGTGGCGACGAACGCGAAGCTCTCCAAAGAGCGAGCTCACCTGCTCGCCCTGGCGGTGCACGACGGGTTCGATCAGGCCGTTCGGCCCGCCCACACGATGTGGGACGGCGACACCGCGTTCACCCTGGCCACCGGTGAGGTCGACGCCGACCAGCGGCGGCTCGAGGCGCTCGCGATCGCCAACGTGGCCGCGGCGATCCGGCGGAGCGTCCGCCGCTGACTGCTGGACCGCGCACTTACAATTTGCGTGGAGGCACCATCGTGCCTCCACCTTTCAGCGTTCCGTCTTCCCCACGAGATGGGGAGGACAGTCATGACCACGGCCCTCGAGGAACTCGGAATCTTCGCCTCGTCCTGCACGCGCTGCCGTCTGGCCAGAGGAAGGACCCAAGTCGTGTTCGGCGTGGGTGATCCAAACGCCGACCTCATGTTCGTCGGCGAGGGTCCGGGCTACTACGAGGACAAGCAGGGCGAGCCGTTCGTGGGCGCTGCGGGGCAGCTCTTGACGCGTTTATTGGGTGAGGTCGGGCTGCGGCGACAGGACGTCTACATCACGAACGTGGTGAAGTGCCGCCCGCCTGGGAACCGAGACCCCATGCCCGACGAGATCGAGGCTTGCCGTCCCTACCTCATTGGACAGATCGAGAATATCCGGCCCCGAGTGATCATGACCCTCGGCAACTTCGCCACGCGGGTCATCCTGGACCGTCAGGTCTCCATCAGTAGAGTTCGAGGGCAACGGTTCGACTGGGACGGTCGCGCCGTGATCCCGACGTTCCACCCTGCGGCCGTCCTCAGAGGAGGAGGAGAATCGGGCACGCAGATGGTGTCCATCCGAGCAGATTTCCGCCTGGTCCGCGAGGTCCTGAACGAGCCGCAGCCCGTGACGGTGGCGGCCGACGAGCAGCTCGGGCTGTTCTGAGGG
>JALYGK010000124.1 GCA_030777105.1 Actinomycetota bacterium
AATGGCACGAACCAGTCGGCCTTCGCCACGGCCCAGACCTGCCAGTCAAACGCCTACCAGTCGAGTGTGTTTCAGACCTGCCGCCAGTTCAGCGACGACACGCAGGAATCTGGACCGGTCATCGTCGGCGGTCCTACTGCCCAGTGGAACGGCGGAAGCGGCGGTGAAACGGAACAAGAGAACCGGGGCACCACCTCGGCCCGGGCCTCCAACTCCAACCGCACGGAGCAGGAAGAGGGAACCGCGGTGGCGGTGGGGGGCGGAGGCGGCATCGGCAACGCCAACTCCACGAACCAGGGCGCCTTTGCTACCGCCCAGACGTGCCAGGTCAACGCCTATCAGGCCCACGTGGGGCAGAGCTGTCGCCAGTTCAGCTCGAGCGGGGCTGACGGGGGTTCCAACGGCAACGGCGCGGGAGGTTTCGGTGAGGTAAACGGAGGTTCGGGAGAGGCCCCTGAGCAACGAAACCGGGCCCGGACCACTGCGAGGGCCTCGAACTCCAATGGCACCGAGCAGGAGGAGGGGCGCGGGAGCGACTTCGGCGTCGGCAATCTCAACCAAACCAGCCAGACCGCCAACGCGATCTCCCAGACCTGCCAGGCGAACGCTGATCAAGCGAGCCTGGGCCAAAGCTGCCGCGACTTCAGTCCCGGTGAGGACACCATGGAGCAGGGGCCCTCCAATGGTGTGATCGGAGGCCCCCGCCAGAGCAAACAGACGAATCGGGCACGTACCTCGGCCCGGTCCTCGAACCGGAACGGGACCGAACAGGAGGAGGGAACCGGAACCAACAACGGCGCCGGAAACTTCAACCTGACGACCCAAGGCGCGGACGCAAACGCGCAGACCTGCCAGGCAAACGCCCGCGGCGGGACCCTCGCCCAGAGTTGTCGTCAGCGAAGCGAAGGCGACACGGAGCAGAGCACCGGCCCGGTCGCCGAAGGCAATCAGACATCGGAAGGCTCGGGCGGCGGCAACGAACAGAAAAACCGTGCCTCGACCTCAGCCCGGGCCACGAACCGGAAGGGTACCGAACAGGAAGAGGGCACGGCCGATGCGGCGGCGGGGAACCACAACCAAACGCTTCAGCTCGCCGACGCCAACGCCCAAACCTGCCAGTCCAATGCCCGCGACACGGCCGTTACCCAGAGTTGCCGGCAGGAGAGCCCAGGGAACACGGCCCAGAGTGCCGGCTCCGGCGGATCTCAACGCGGCCGGTCTCAGCAGAAGAACCGCGCCACGACGTCCGCCCGGGCCTCGAACAGGGACTGGACGGAACAGGAAGAAGGCACGGCGACCGACGGCGCGACCGGCAACTTCAACGTGACCAATCAGACCGCGGAGGCGAACGCCCAGACCTGCCAGGCGAACAGCAATTACGCAGGGCTGGCTCAGAGCTGCCGCCAGGCCAGCCCGGGCGATGAAGAGCAAAGCGGCCGTACACCCGGCGGTGGCAATGCTTCGGCTGGCGGCGGGGAGACTAAACAGACGAACCGAGCGTCAACAAGGGGGCGCGCCTCGAATTCCAACCGCACGGAGCAGGAAGAAGGAACGGCGACCGATACCGAGGGCAACTCCAACCTCACCAATCAGACGGCGACGGCGGACGCACAAAGCTGCCAGGTCAACGCGGTCTCGAGCGGTACGTCGCAAAGCTGCAACCAGCACGTCACGGAGCAGCAGTCCAACGGCTTCGAAAGCTCCGGGAACGGTGGAGGTGGCAGCGGATACACGACGAGCCAGCGGAACGATGGTCGGACGACCGCCAGAGCGTCCAACCGTAATTCGACCGAACAAGAAGAGGGCACGGGGGGTACGGCGAGCGACGAAGGCGACGCCGTCGGAACGGCTGGCGGCAACTCCAACCTCACCAACCAGACGGCGACGGCCAGGGCCCAGACCTGTCAGCAGAACGGGCAGTACGGCCAAACGGCGCAGACCTGCAACCAAGATGTCACGGAGCAGCAGGACTCCATCGGTGATACGGGCGGTGGCGACGGTGGTGGGGGAGGCGGCACCACCACGCAGAAGAACAACGCTCGGGCCACCTCCGTAGCGTCGAACCGCAACTCGACGGAGCAGGAGGAAGGCAGCGGTGGCGAGGCCTCAGCCGAGACGCTGTTCGGCGGTCTTAGCGCGAGCAATGCGAATGGTGGCGAACCCGCCGCCAGGGCGGATGCCTCCGGCAATTCGAACGAGACCAACCAGACCGCCACGGCTAACGCCCAGAGCTGCCAGCAGAACACCACCGGAGGCGCGAGCTCGCAGACGTGCAACCAGGACGTCGAACAGCAGGGCGGCTACAGCGGAAGGGCAGGCGGCGGAGACGGCACCGGTAGCGAGGCCACGAGGCAGACGAACAAGGCCCGCACCACCTCGCGGGCGTCGAACCGCAACTCGACCGAGCAGGAGGAGGGACGCGGCGGCCGAGCGGAAAGCGACGCCATCATCCTCTTCATCGGCGGCTTCTCCGACGCGGGGGCGGCGCTCGTTCCTCTGTTCCCCACACCGACAGCTACCTCGGACGCCGCCGGGAACTCGAACGAGACCAACCAGACCGCCACGGCCAACGCCCAGAGCTGCCAGCAGAACACCAACTATGGCGGGAGCAGCCAGACCTGCAACCAGGACGTGATCCAGCAGCAGTCCAAGTTCTACGGAGGCGACGGGGGCGGCATAGGTGCGGGGAACACCGAACAGGAGAACGAGGCCCGCACCACCTCGAGAGCCTCGAACCGCAACTCGACGGAGCAGGAAGAGGGCCGGGGCGGACAGGCCGAGAGCACCGCGATCTTCCTGTTCGGTGGCTTCTTGGGCCTCATCGACGGCGGTGGCGGCGGTCCCAGTGCGACCGCCACGTCGAACGCCGCAGGGAACTCGAACGAGACCAATCAAACCGCTACGGCCAACGCCCAGAGCTGCCAGCGGAACGCGCTCTACGGCGAGGCCTCGCAGACATGCAACCAGGACGTCACCGAGCAGCAGTCCAAGTTCTACGGAGGCGACGGGGGCGGCATAGGTGCGGGGAACACCGAACAGGAGAACGAGTCCCGAACCACCTCGAGAGCGTCCAATCGCAACCAGACGGAGCAGGAAGAGGGCCGGGGCGGTCAGGCGGAGAGCGTTGCACTCGTGTTCCTGTTCTTCGACTTCATCGGGGGCCTGTCGACCGACAGCGCCGGTTCGGACTCGAGCTCTCTCGCCACGGCCACTTCGAACGCCGCGGGGAACTCGAACGAGACCAATCAAACCGCGACGGCCAACAGCCAAAGCTGCCAGCAGAACTCCGCATACGCCGCGTCGGCGCAGTCGTGCAGCCAGGCAACCACCGAGCAGCAGTCCAAGTTCTACGGAGGCGACGGGGGCGGCACAGGTGTGGGGAACACCGAACAGGAGAACGAGGCGCGCACCACCTCCAGAGCGTCCAACCGCAACGGCACTGAGCAGGAAGAGGGCCGGGGCGGAGAGGCGGGAAGCGTCGCGGTCATCGCCACGCCCGTCCTGTTCATCGATGGCATGTTCCTCCCTCTGTTCAGCGGGACCGCAACGTCCAACGCTGCGGGAAACTCGAACGAGACGAATCAAACCGCGACGGCGAACGCGCAAAGCTGCCAGCAGAATGCCAACTACGGCGGCACCTCCCAGACCTGCAACCAGGAGGTCACCGACCAGCAGTCCAAGTTCTACGGAGGGAACGGCGGCGGCGTGGGAGCGGGGAACACGGAGCAGGAGAACGAGGCCCGCACCACCTCCAGAGCATCCAACCGCAACCAGACGGAGCAGGAAGAGGGACGCGGCGGGCAGGCGGAGAGCATTGTTGCCAGTGGACCGTTCGGGATCGACTCGGCCGGCGCTTCCTCTTTCTTCTCGTTCTTCGGTTTGAACGCGATATCGGACGCCAGCGGCAACTCCAACGAGACGAACCAGACCGCAACGGCGAACGCACAGAGCTGCCAGCAGAACACTCACGCCGGCGGCGCTGGCCAAAGCTGTAATCAGGACGCCGAGCAGACCCAGTACATCGGCAGGGGCGAAGGCGGCTATGGCGGAGCCGGGAACACCGAGCAGGAGAACGAAGCCCGAACGACCTCAAACGCTTCCAACCGCAACTCCACGGAGCAGGAGGAAGGCAGGGGCGGACAGGCGCAGAGCGCGGTGGTCTTCGGATTCATCCCGTTCGGCGCCGCGGGCGGCTCAGATTCTTCGCTGATCACCTTCACCGCTGACAGCAACGCCGCCGGTAACTCGAACGAGACCAACCAGACCGCGACGGCGAACGCTCAGTCCTGCCAGCAGAACGCGATGAACAGCGCTCCATTCCAGGAGTGCAACCAGGCAACGTCTGGGGGTGGAGGCACGACGTATGGCGGCGGGTACACGGGCGGAGGCGAAGGCGGAAGTGCCCAACAGGTGGACGGCGGTGGCAACACCGAGCAGGAGAACGAGGCCCGAACCACCGCAAGGGCGTCCAACCGCAACTCCACCGAGCAGGAGGAGGGCACGGGAGGTGACGCCGAAAGCGTTGTGAGCTTCGGGTTCTTTGGCGCGGGGTCGCCCTCCAGCTCCTCGGCCGGCGGCCCGACCGCCTCGAGCAACGCCGCCGGGAACTCCAATGAGACGAACCAGACGGCCACGGCGAACGCCCAGTCGTGCCAGGCGAACGGAGACAGCGTCACCGGGCAGACCTGCGGTCAGGACTCGCCACAAGGAAATACGGGTGGTTCGGGGAGCACCGACATGGCGGCGGCCCAGCAAGCTGATGGATCAGGGCGGCGAGAGCAGGAAAACGAGGCTCGTACGACGGCACGGGCTTCCAACCGCAACTCCACCGAGCAGGAGGAGGGCACCGGCGGCAGTGCGCAGAGCGGCTTTGGAGGTTTCGGCAACGGGTCGGGCTCTTCCAGCAACGCCGCCGGGAACTCGAACGAGACGAACCAGACCGCTACAGCAAATGCTCAAAGCTGCCAGGCGAACGCCAGTAGCAACGTAAACAACCAGGGCTGCAGCCAGGCTGATGATGATCAACAGTCGGGGTCCGCTGCGGGCGGGGACGCGGGAGCGTCGCAAAACAGTTACGGAGGACGCGAACAGGAGAACGATGCGACCACCCGCGCCAGAGCGTCGAATTCCAACCGTACGGAGCAAGAAGAGGGCACGGGCGGTGAGGAGGAACCCGGCAACTTCAACGAGACGAACCAGACCGCCACGGCCAACGCACAGACCTGCCAGGCGAACGCCGGCAACGACGTCAATGGTCAGGGCTGTACCCAGGGACCGCAGCAGCAGCAGGCTCCCCTCGCCGACGGGGACGCCAGCGCTTCGTCCAATGGTTCGCGGGGCGGCGAGCAGGAGAACGAGGCCAGAACCACTGCGAAGGCCTCCAACTCCAATCGGACTGAGCAGGAGGGCGGCACCGCCGACGATGGAGGCGGGAACTCGAACCAGACCGCTCAAACCGCCACCGCGAACGCCCAGACCTGCCAGGCGAACGTGGGGAACGAAGTAGACGATCAGGCGTGCAGCCAGGGAGCGCAGGGACGGGGTTCGTTCTCGAGCGCGGAGGACGACGCCGGAGCTTCGGCGAACGGCGGCACCGGGACCGAACAGGAGAACGAGGCACGGACATCGGCTCGGGCGGCGAACAGAAACTCGACCGACCAAGACGGAGAGGGCAACACCAACCAGACCAGCCAGACGGCGATGGCCAGTGCCCAGACGTGTCAGGCGAACGCTGGGAACAACGTCACTCAGGAGTGCACGCAGGTGACCCAGCTGACCGTCGGGCCGGCGACGGAGGGTGGCCCGGAAGCTTCAGCGAACGGCCCGACGGCAAATCAGCAAGAGAACGACGCGACCACGGTGGCGCGCGCGTCCAACCGCAATTCCACGGAGCAGGACGGGGTTGGCAACTCCAACTCGACGACCCAGCTGACGGTGGCAAACGCCCAGACCTGCCAGGCGAATGCCGGCAACAACGCGTCTCAATCGTGTGCCGTTGTGTTCATCATCGAAATCTTTTCGGAAGAGCCCGGAGCTTCCTCCGACGGCGATGACGAAGATGGGAATGAACAGGAGAACGAGGCGAGAACGGTGGCGTCGGCCTCGACTTCCAGGTCTGTCGAGCAGGAGGGAGGCGAATCGTCCTCCGGTAGTTTCGCGGCGATTGCGATCGCCGTGACTTGCCAGGCAAATGCTGGCGGCTCGAGCAGCTGCCCCAGCGGAGGGGGCGCCTCGGCGTTGGGACCGTCACCTGCCCGGCGGGAATAGCCCTACCGGCCTCAGCCGCCGGGTTTCGCTCTCTCTCCGGCGTTGACCCCTTTTCGGAGGCCGTTTTATAGTGTTAGCACTCGACTAGCCAGAGTGCTAGCAATCGGCAAGAAGCTCAACGAGGAGGTCATCTATGCCAGCGAAGATCATTAGCTTCAATGAGGAGGCCCGCCGGGCACTGGAAAAGGGGATGGACAAGCTGGCGAACGCCGTGCGCATCACCCTCGGTCCGAAGGGACGCAACGTCGTCCTCGAAAAGAAGTGGGGGGCGCCGACCATCACGAACGACGGCGTCTCCATCGCCAAGGAGATCGAGCTCGAAGACCCCGAGGAGAAGATCGGAGCCGAGCTGGTCAAGGAAGTGGCTAAGAAGACCGACGACGTGGCGGGTGACGGCACCACGACGGCAACGGTTCTCGCGCAGGCCATGGTCAAGGAAGGCCTTCGCAACGTCGCCGCGGGGGCAAGCCCCATGGCCCTCAAGCGGGGCATCGAGCTCGCCGTCGAGGGGGCCGTCGAAAACATCCGCAACCAGGCGCGCGAGGTGGAGACCAAGGACGACATCGCCCACGTGGCGGCGATCTCCGCGGCCGACCCCGAGATCGGCGAGCAGATCGCCGAGGCCATGGACAAGGTCGGCAAGGACGGAGTCATCACCGTCGAGGAGTCGCAGACCTTCGGAATGGAGCTCGAGCTGGTCGAGGGGATGCGCTTCGACAAGGGCTACATCTCCCCGTACTTCATCACCGACGCCGAGCGGATGGAGGCCGTCATGGAGGACCCCTACATCCTCCTGGCCAACCAGAAGATATCGGCGGTGAAGGACCTCCTTCCCGTGCTGGAGAAGATCATGCAGACCGGGAAGCCGCTGGTGATCGTGGCCGAGGACGTCGAGGGAGAGGCGCTCGCCACGCTCGTTGTGAACAAGATCCGTGGCACCTTCCGGTCGGTGGCCGTGAAGGCACCCGGGTTCGGCGACCGCAGGAAGGCGATGCTGCAGGACATCGCCATTCTCACTGGCGGACAGGTCATTTCGGAGGAAGTCGGACTCAAGCTCGAGAACACCCGCCTGGACCTCCTGGGCACCGCCCGCAAGGTGGTGGTCACAAAGGACGAGACGACCATCGTCGAAGGTGGCGGTTCGGCCGACGAGATCAAGGGCCGCATCAACCAGATCAGGGCCGAGATCGACAAGACCGACTCCGACTACGACCGCGAGAAGCTCCAGGAGCGGCTGGCCAAGCTCGCCGGCGGCGTCGCGGTCATCAAGGTCGGGGCGGCTACCGAGGTCGAGCTGAAGGAGAAGAAGCACCGCATCGAGGACGCGGTCCAGACGACCAAGGCGGCCGTGGAGGAGGGCATCGTCGCGGGAGGCGGCGTGGCTCTTCTCTCCGCCCAGGAGGCGCTGGAGAAGCTCGACGTGGCCGGCGATGAGGCCACCGGCGCCCTGATCGTCCGGAAGGCGCTGGAGGAGCCGATCAAGCAGATCGCCACGAACGCCGGCCTCGAGGGCGGCGTCGTGGTTGAGAAGGTCCGCAGCCTCGACAGCGGCCACGGCCTGGACGCCTCAACCGGCGACTACGGCGACATGTTCAAGGCCGGGGTGGTCGACGCGGCGAAGGTAACCCGCTCGGCGCTCCAGAACGCCGCCTCCATCGCCGGGCTGTTCCTCACCACCGAGGCACTCGTGGCCGAGAAGCCCGAGAAGGAGAAGGCGCCGGCCATGCCGGGCGGCGGCGCCGGAGACATGGACTTCTAAGTCGCTGACACGGCACAGAGTCGAATGAAGAGGGGCTCCCCATCCAGGAGCCCCTCTTCGTTATTCCGAATCGTCCACAATCCTCGCCATGAACCGGTTCGATGAGGCCGCGCTGGCGCGGCTTCGCGGCGTCTCGGAGCTCGCCGTCGGCGTCGGATCGCGGGTCGTAGCGGAGGCATGGGGGAAAGCGAAGACGCGCGAACCGTCGAAAGGATTCGGCGACTACGTGACGGCGGCCGACCGGCAGAGCGAAGGGGCCATGACCGAACTGCTCCGCCGGCTTACTCCAGACATACCGGTCGTGGGCGAAGAGGCCGGCGGCGAGCACGGCGACACCTTCTGGGCGGTCGACCCGCTGGACGGCACGACGAACTTCCTGATCGGCTTTCCAGTTGTGGCCGTGGCCGCCGCGCTCGTCTCAGAGGGGAGGGTCTGGGCCGGAGCGGTTCGAGCTCCGTTCCTCGACTTTGCCGCGTCTGCGGCTCGGGGGCAGGGCGCGTGGTCTGGCGACCGGCAGCTTCACGTAAGTGTTCGCCCTTCAGAGGAAGCAATCGTCGCCACCGCCCTTCCGTTTCGAGCGCGAACGCTCCTGCCCCGGTACGGGCCTGTTCTGCAACGGGTGTTCGAACGGACGGAAGACATCCGTCGGGCTGGCGCCGCCGAGCTCGACTTGGCGTGGGTTGCTGCCGGAGTCTTCGACGGCTACTTCGAGCTGAACTTGTCTATTTGGGATGTCGCCGCCGGGTCGCTGCTGGTAGAGGAGGCCGGCGGAGTCGTTACCGACTGGGACGGCGAGCAGGGCTTCCTGACCAGTGGGAACGTCCTGGCAGCCTCGCCCCAGACGCACTGGGTATTGCTGGAGGCCGCCACGTACCGCGGCTCGGCTCAAAATGAGTCACGTTTTGAGCCGACCTCGGAGGGCGACGCAGAGCTGGACGAATCGGACTGGCCGGAGGAGCCCGAGCCCTAGCCCGGCCGAGCGGCTCCCACCACCGGGTAGCCCGCGACGGCGGTGATCTTCACCACGTCTCCGCTGTGAGGCGAGTGAATGAACTTTCCTCCCCCGATGTAGATCCCCACGTGGTGGATAGGCGAATAGCTGAAGATAAGGTCGCCGGGCTGTAGCGCCGACATCGACACCTTCGGCAGGACGCTGTACTGCATGGACGAGGAGTGTGGCAGGGACACGCCGACTTGGCTCCACGCCCACATCGTGAACCCGGAGCAGTCGAAAGCGTTCGGACCCGCTGCGGCCCAGACGTATGGAGCCCCGACCTTGGACATCGCCGCTCTGACGACGGCCGCGCCGCGCCCGCTCCCCGAGGGCGCCGCCGCTTCGAGCCCGGAGCTGTCGTTCCCGGCGAGCCGATCGAGCTGACGCTGGTAGGGCAGCGTCGCACGAATGGCCGTAGTCCGCTCCTTGATGAGCTTCATCAGCTCCTCTTCGCGCTTGACCGCCGCGGCTACGTCGTGCTGCGCGCGCCGGGCAATCTCCGACTTCACGCGGGCTGTGGTGATCAGATCGGCGTCGTCCCCGACCATCCCCGAGAGGAACGCCGCCCGGTCCCCGAAATCCGATACTGAAGACGATCCCAGGAGAACTTCGAGCTGCGAGCCGTTGCCCCTATAGACCTCCGCGACCCTTGCGGCCAGACGAGCCCGCGCAGTGCGGGCTTCTTTTTGGGTGGCCTGGAGCGTGGCGCGAAGCTCCACCAACTGCTCTCTCGTCTGCTTGAGCTCTACCTTCGCCCGGTCGTACTCCTCAACCAACAAAGAGATGTTGTTGGTGACGCGTATGAAATCCTTGCGCGCTTGTGGGCCTTGGTCGCGGCGGGGGTCCGCACTCGCAATGCCAGTTAACCCCAGTGTTAAGGACGCGAGGACGACGCTCACCGCCCACACGCGGCCGATCCGAACGATCGTGTTCTTCCTGGTATCGCGCATAACAAACGGGCTGCCGTGGCAGCCCGGCAGGAGACTAGTGAGAGTGAACTAGGGGTGTCAAACGGGCGAATCCGAGGGGAAGACGCGATACCGTTCCAGTGAAGCGTCATGCCTAGGAAGAAGATCCTGTTCATCGACAACCGGCCGGAGCATCTCAGGCAACCGCTTCTTCGCCTCCGGATGGCTGGTTACGAAGTGGACGAGCGAGCGACCGGAGCCGCTGGCCTCGAAGCGCTGCGAGGCGATGGCTACGATCTGCTGATCCTCGATACGCAGCTGCCCGCGGAGGATGGGTGGGCCGTTCTCCGAGACGTTCGTAGGGACCCCCAGCTTTCAGGGATCAAGGTGATCGTGTTCATGGCGGGCAAGGGCGAAACGGGCCAGCTTGGCCTCGTCCCGGTCGACGCCGAGCTTCGCCGGCCGTTCAGCATGGGCGCGCTTCTGGAATCGGTTCGAAGGCTGATCGGCGACCCGTAGCACGCGGGTCGTTTGGCCGCCCCAAGAGCACGCCATCTAAGCCTTGAGGGCCCGTCCGAACTTGAAGTGGTCTCGCCACCAGCCACTGCCGACCCACTCGAGCACGGGCCCGTTGACGCTTCCGGATGAGCTCATCATCCAGTTGTTTCCGATGTAGAGGGCGACGTGGTTGACCGTGCTCCCACTCGATGAGAAGAACATGATGTTTCCGACCTTCAAGTTCGCGTACGAGATCTTCGTCGACGTCGCACCGGCCATCTGAGCGCTGCTGCGCTGCGGCAGCGACCAACCAGGGTACGAGCGGAACTGCGCCGAGTTGTAGCCGCCTTCGTACTTCTTGACGACCCACCACACGTAGCCGGAGCAGTCAAAGCCGCCCTGCGGCTGGTATCCGCAGCAATAGCCGGACGGCGATGCGGAGTTCCACTCCCCGCCCCAGATGTAGGGGTACCCGACCTGCTTGAATGCGTAGGCGATCATCTTCTGCTTGGCGACCTGCGCTGGGTCGGCGGCGTCGAGCGCGGGAAGGACCACGTTGTTGAACTTGGAGGCGCTGCTGAGCTTCCATGAAGACGTCGTCTTCGCCTTCCACAGCGAGTAAGCCATCTCATCGCGGCGGAGGAGGGATCTCGGCTGGATGTCCGCACTCTCCGTTCGGTGGTTGTAGTGGAGCCCGAACCAGTGAGCGAGCTGGAGGTACGGGAAGTGGCGTCCCACGCGGAAGACGTCCCCGTCGGCCTCGCGGATCTGCGTAAGCCCCTTCGCCGGCCCCGAAAGCCCCATTGCGAGCACGATGGCCTTGTCGAAATCTCTGACGACTACTTGCGTATTCGGCCTCCAGGAGCCGTCCCGGTGCTTCGGGAGCCACTTGAGCTTCGCCGCCACGTTGGCGTACCGGTAGAACGGGTCGCTGCTCGGAAGGTCGGTGAACTCAATGGAGGAGTCGATCGGCTCGCTCGGGCGGTACGCCTTGACCAGCGCGCGCGCCAGCTGCTTCCTGAGTTCGATCACGCCGGGCTTGAAGTAGGTCGAGCCGTAATCCCTCATCCAGTCATGCGTGGTCGCCACGTACTTGATCTGCGACGACGCCCAGTTGGAGGACGAGTCGCTGAAGGCGAGCGCGCCCTTGGCGGGGATGAGAAGCCCTGTCACCAGGGCAGCGACGATCACGATGGGCGGGCGAATGGAGCGCATTACCCGGTCTATCGACCCCGCGCGAGACGATTCTTGATACCTGAAACGGGGTGGACGCCCTCCTAGACTCGACTACCCGAGTGACTGTGAAGGGTGGGAAGGGTGCCTGAGCTACCCGAAGTGCAGGCTCTGGCCGAACGCATCGAAGAGCGCCTGGCCGGCGCGTCGTTGGTCAGCCTTGAACCGCTCGCGTTCTCGGCGCTGAAAACGGTCACCCCGCCTCCTGATGCCCTGTACGCGAAGGTCCTCGGCGGGGTTGGGAGACGGGGAAAGTTCCTGGTGTTCGACTTCGCCGCCGCTCGCCTGCTGGTCCATCTGTCTCAAGGAGGACGCATCGATTTCGAGGAGGCGAAGAAGTCGACGCGCCCACGGGGAGGAGTCGTCCGCCTCGCGTTCGACCGCTCGCCCGCCGTGCTGGTGAAGGAGTTCGGCACCGAGCGCAAGGCTGGATGGTGGATCCTCGAGCCCGGCGATGATGGCCCGCTGGCGAAGCTCGGTCCCGACCCGTTCTCCGAGGAGTTCGCCGACCTAATTCGAACCGGGACCGACACCGGCCGGCTCCACGCCATGCTCCGGGACCAGCGCCGCGTCGCCGGCATCGGGCGCGGTTACTCGGACGACATCCTGCATCGGGCGAAGCTCTCGCCCTTTCGGTCGCTTTCGTCGCTGAGCGAAGCCGAACGCGATGGTCTACTCGAATCGGTTCGCGCGGTGCTGACCGAGGCGCTCGAGATCGAGCGAAAGCGACCTGCCGGGCTTCCACCGAAGCTCGGAGACCACTTCACGGTCCACGGCCGTTACGGTTCGCCTTGTCCCGTGTGTGGCTCCGATCTTCGGCGCGTGTCGTACGAGTCGCACGAGGTGACGTACTGCCCCACGTGCCAGACTGGAGGGAAGATCCTCGCCGACCGGCGAATGTCCAGACTGATTCGATAAGGTCTGCCGGCCGGCGCTAGAGGTACTGGCCGCCCTGCGGGTCCGTCCGTGTAGAGGCGATTGCCTGGACGTCTCTTTCCCGAAGCATGAGGTACACGTCGCCGCCGACGTCCACTTCCAGACCGGTCTGCGGGATGAAGAGGACGTTGTCGGCCGTCTTCACGTTCCGGACGTCCGGACCGACCAGAGCGACCTCCGACCACACGCAGCGCTTGTTGTGCGACGCGGCGGTGGCCGGGATGACCAGGCCGCCCTTTGTCTGACGCTCGTTGTCGTCCGGTACGCGAACCAGAATCCGGTCGGCCGTGAGCCTCATCTTGTCCAGTCCATCGACCCCCGGCGCCTGCCGGGGCGTGGTGATGGCGCGAAGCTTTGTGTTGCGAGGCGTCATTGCGATGAACCGATTGTACGGGCGACCGACGACAGCCCCGGCATCCGCGTCCCTATGATGCAGTCTGATGCCGACCGCGAACGAGATCTTGGATGAGGCGGAACGGATCTTGAAGGCGTCGGACCTGATCGACCACCCGCACACGGGGAAGGAACGCTTCGACGGCGAGGAAATCCTCGAGTTCGTAATGGGCCGGGTTCCACGGCGACGAGAGGAGATCCCCTCTCCGGCGCTCCGGCGGTTTCGCCGGTTGATCCAACGACGGGCATCCGGTGAACCCGTTGCTTACATCACCGGCTCGGCGAAGTTCCGCCAACTGACGCTCGAGGTTCGTCGGGGCGGGTTCATTCCTCGGGAAAGCACCGAATTCATGGCCCTCCAGGCGATCCGCCGGCTTCGGCCTCGGCGGCGACCGGTTCACGTCGACCTCGCCACGGGCGTCGGTCCGGTCGCCCTTGCAGTCGCGGACGCGCTTCGGCGGGCCCGTGTCTTCGGAGTCGACATCTCCGGTCCGGCGCTCTCGGTCGCTCGGCGCAATGCCACTCGATTGAAGCTTCGGAACGCGACGTTCCTGCGCGGCGATCTCTTTGCCCCCCTTCCCAAGAGCATCATGGGATCCGTCGATGTGGTCACGATCCATCCCCCATACGTCGCTCGCGGCGAGGTGAAAGATCTGCCCGACGAAATCCGTCGGTTCGAGCCGCGCGAGTCAATCACCGACTTTTCGCGAACCGGGCTCGGATTGCTCGAGCGCACGACCAGCGAGGCGCCCCGGTGGCTTCGGGATGATGGGTGGCTCCTGGTGGAGGTCAGTCCGGATCGCGCGCGCAGCGTGGCCTCGCTGCTTCGCCGGTCCGGTTTCCGCGAGGTGCGAAGCACCATCGGGCCGGTGAAGTTCACCCGCGTACTCGTGGGAAAGGCGCCGGCATGAGCGAGCGGACCCCCGCGCCGAAACCGAACCGTCCACGCGACCCCAACGCGCCACCGAAGCCCAAGCGGCCTCGGGACGAGCTGGGCAGGCCGCTTTCGTGGAAAGCCGAGAACCGGCTAGAGCTCGAGGATTACGACTCGCTCTCGTTGGAGCGGAATCACGAGCTCGGCATCGAGCACTGGAACGCCGGGCGGTTCTTCCCTGCCCATGAGGCGTGGGAGACCTCGTGGAAGCAGGCCAAGGGCACTCCCGAGGCTGAATTCTTCAAGGGGCTGTCACAGCTCGGCGCGGGATACGTCCATTTATTGAGAGGGAACCAGCACGGCGCCTACACCCTGCTGAGACGGGGCAGCGAACGCATCCTTCAGTATCCGGACGGCCAACGGGGCGTGGAAGTTCGAAAGATCGCCGCCGCGACGATGTCTCACGCCCTCTATATTGAGCTGGCGGAACGGGCGGGAAGACCGAGCACCGACCTCACGCCACCGAAGATCTGACTCTCAGCTATAAGTCCAAGCGATGACCTATTTTGTGTCGGGAGGCTCGGGAAGCGTGACCCGGTACGTCTCCACCAGTTCTTTGCGGCCTTTCACCTGCCTCTGCCCCACCGGTTCGCAGGGGATCCCTGGCGCGGCCTTGATCGTTGCTTCCCCGGCGAGGATCTCCCCCGCGGCTGACTCCGACTGAAGGCGCGACGCGACGTTCACGGGATCTCCGTAGACCGTGTACTCGAGCCGGCCGCCGCCGCCGAACGTGCCGGCGATAACCGTTCCGGTGTTCACGCCGATGCCCATGCCGAGCGGGGGAAGCCCGTCGGTCCAGGTTTCCCAGTTCAGCTGTTGCTGCCGCATCTGCATGGCGAGGGCACATCGGAGAGCCCGCTCCGCATGGTCCGGTTGGGAGTCGGGCGCACCAAACACGGCAAGGATGGCATCCCCCATGAATTTCGAAATCGTTCCGCCGTGCTCGAGGACGACCTCTGCCATCGCTGAGAGGTGCTTCGTCAGGATCCCGGCGACCTCTCCGGCGGGGAGCTGCTCGGCGAGGGTGGAGAACCCTCGGATATCGGAAAAGAGGATCGTCGCTTCAAGTTCCTCCCGCACCATTTGCCCTTCCGGAGAGGCGACGAGCCTCTCCGCGACCTGCTCCGGGACAAACGAACGAAGCGTTCGAGTTGACGTCTCGCGTTGCACCACCGCCGCGTGGAGCCGCTTCAGCTCGTCGACCGCGTGGCTCGCTCCCCGTCCCGCCTCGGCCGCCAACCGCTGGAAGAGCGCGGTGACCCTGCCGTCGATGTCCTCCTGCGTCGTGCCGAGTTTCTCTGCCATCTCGGCGTACCCGAGTCCCTTGGCCATCAGGTCCAGGATCTCGCGGTCCTCCGCAGGTCCCTCTTCCCGTCCCGACAGCCTCGCGGCGATCGTCGGGTCGATCGACGATCCTCCCGCGGCCACTTCTCGGATAGCGCGGGGCAGTTCGTCTCCTTGCCCCAGCCGGTCCTTCAGCAAGTACGCCAGTCCGCTCTCCCCGCCGCCGAGCAGCGCCAGCGCGTACGCCTCATCGTCGTGAGCAGAGAGCACGACCACGCCGGTCCCGGGGTGCTTTCTCCTGATCTCGTGTGCCGCCTCAATCCCTTCCAGCTGGAAGTTGGGCGGCATCTTGATGTCGGTGACCACCACGTCGGGTTCGTGCTCTCCTGCCGCTGCAAGCAGTGACGGGGCGTCTTCGGCCACGCCAACCACTTCGATGCCATCGGTTACCGAGAGCAGCGCGCGCACGCCCTCGCGGACCAGAACGTTGTCGTCTCCCAGAACAACCCTGATGCTCACCGAGCCTCCGCCCCCCTTACCGCCCCGCGTATACGATCGCTGTGTGGCCCTGCGCGTGGTCTTCGCGGAGGACAACTACCTCGTCAGGGAGGGTACCGCTGCCCTCCTTACCAGCGTCAAGGATATCGACCTGGTTGCCTCCGTCTCCGACTTCGGTGGGCTCCTCGCCGCCGTGAAGGAGCACCATCCGGACGTCGTCCTCACCGACATTCGAATGCCGCCCACCCACTCCATGGAGGGCATCGAAGCCGCCAGGCGCATTCGCGCCGAGCACCCCGAGATCGGTGTGGTGGTCCTCTCGCAGTACGCCGAAGAGGACTACGCGTACGAGCTGTTGAGGGACGGCGCCGAGGGACTCGGCTACCTGTTGAAGGAGCGAGTCGGCGATCTGGACGAGCTGGTGAGGGCGCTTCACGACGTCGCTCGAGGCGGCTCGGTGCTGGACCCGCGCGTCGTCGAGGGATTGGTGTCCCGGAAGGACCGCCAGGCGCACTCCGCCCTGGGGGATCTCACCGAACGGGAAAGACAAGTGCTGAGCCAAATGGCCCAGGGGAAGAACAACGCCGCCATCGCCAAGTCGCTGTTCCTGACCGAACGGGCGGTGGAGAAGCACATCAATTCGCTTTTTCACAAGCTCGGACTGTCCGAGGAGCCCGAAATCCACCGTCGGGTCATGGCGGTGCTCGCCTTCCTGCGCGAAGAGGGGCTGCCGGCGCCGAGCTGAAGCGACCCGGCCTGCGGGCGCCTCGGTTAACTGAATTTGGCTGTCCTGGTTTATTGCCCATGTGTTGTAATGGCTGCCCACAGCAACCCCAGAGGGAGGGGACACACCGTCTTGACCGTCAAGCGAGTTCTTGTCGCCACGGACAACTCCAAGAGCGCAACCCGCGCAGTTGATTGGGCTGCCGATATGGCGAACCGGTTTGGGGCGGAGCTCCATCTGGTTCAGGTCGTTGTGCCGCAAATGGCAGCCGGAACAGAAGCCGGGAGCGCCGAGGCGACCAGAGCACAGTACGCGGCCCAGGAACTGGCGAAGATGGCCGAACGGCTCGCCGGGCCCGCCGGCAAGGCGCGCGTCATGGTCGATTCGGACCCGGCCAAAGCGATCGTTCGGGCGGCCGAGGAAGCCGACGTCGACGTGGTGGTGGTGGGGAACGTCGGGATGAGCGGACGGAAGGAGTTCCTCCTCGGCAACGTTCCGAACCGCGTCTCTCACCAGGCGCGGTGCACGGTGATCATCGTCAACACCGCCGAGTTGGGCGACGGGCAGGTGACGAAGCGGGCCGCCACCGACCAGCGGGAGGTGGAAGTCGCCGGGCATCTCCTCGGACGCGCCGCCGACATCGGGAAGGTCATGGCGAAGCTCGGGGTACGAGAGGTCTTCACCCGCGGGAAGCCAGGGG
>JALYGK010000125.1 GCA_030777105.1 Actinomycetota bacterium
TCCTTGAGCAGTGCCATCTTCTGGTGGTCGGTGTCGGTCGCTCGGACCTCGTGCCCACAGTTCGCCAGCGTGGCGCACGTGACGAGGCCGACATGACCGGTTCCGATGACGGCGATCTTCAATGCAACTCCAATCGGCCAGCCCCAAACGGGGCTTGATAGTGCCGGAATCATAGTAAGCAGGGGTCTGACAATTCCGCCTTGCGGCCGGGACGCGATGCGGTACAATTCGCGGGAATAGAGGCCCGTGCTGGCCTGTTACAGGTCAGTGTGCGTGCCCCAATTTTGCATGCCCTCGGTTTGATTTCGGCTGTCCAAGCTCGTAATATCGCGATTGACGTGCCGTCTCCCGCGAGCCGTACCACGACGTGATCTCACCTATAGGGGGGATTTTTTTTGCCTGAAACCATCGTTCCTGGCCGCGAACGCGTTTCGTTCTCCAAGATCTCGGAGGTTCTGCCCCTGCCCGACCTGGTCGGGATCCAGCGCGAGTCGTTCGAGTGGCTCCTTCGAGATGGCCTGGCCGACGTCCTGGCCGAGGTCTCGCCGATCGAGGACTTCACCGAGACCTACCAGTTGATGTTCGGCAACCACCAGTTCAAGGACATCAAGCACTCCGTTGAGGAGTGCAAGGACAAGGACATGACCTATGCGGCGCCGCTGTTCGTGGAGGCCGCGTTCATCAACAAGGACACCGGCGAGATCAAGGAGCAGGAGGTCTTCATGGGGGACTTCCCCATGATGACCGACAAGGGGACTTTCGTGATCAACGGCACGGAGCGGGTCGTGGTGTCCCAGCTGGTTCGAAGCCCGGGGGTCTACTTCAGCCGAGAGCTCGACAAGACGTCGGACAAGGACATCTACCTGGCCAAGGTCATTCCGTCCCGTGGCGCGTGGCTCGAGTTCGAAGTCGACAAGCGCGACACGGTCGGCGTGCGAATCGACCGCAAGCGGCGTCAGAACGTCACGGTGCTGCTCAAGGCGCTCGGGTGGACCGAGGAGGAGATCCTCGAGCTGTTCGAGAACGCGCCCTCCATCCAGGCGACGCTGGAGAAGGATCACTTCAAGAGCCAGGAAGAGGCCCTCGAGGACATCTACCGAAAGCTCCGGCCCGGCGAGCCTCCGACCGCGGAATCAGCGCAGACGCTACTCGAGAACCTGTTCTTCAATCCGAAGCGCTACGACATGGCCCGGGTCGGCCGGTACAAGATCGGAAAGAAGCTCGGCCAGGCCAGCGACGTGGCGCGCCGGCAGCTCAAGTCGAAGTTCGACGCCATGAAGGCGCTGGACAATCCGGACCGACGCGACTGGGAGCAGGCTAGGTGGAGGGTGTTCGCCGAGCCGTACGGCGGAGAGAAGGACAAGCTCGCCCCATCCTCCAAGGGCATCCTCACATACGACGACATCATCAGGACGGTCCAGTACCTGGTGAAGCTGCACGCCGGCGAAGAGGGCTACGAGGTTGACGACATCGACCACTTCGGGAACCGCCGAGTCCGGTCGGTCGGCGAGCTGATCCAGAACCAGCTTCGACTCGGGCTGACTCGGATGGAGCGGGTGGTTCGCGAGCGCATGACCACCCAGGACGTCGAGGCGATCACGCCGCAAACGCTCATCAACATTCGACCGGTCGTCGCAGCGATCAAGGAGTTCTTCGGCACGTCGCAGCTTTCCCAGTTCATGGACCAGACGAACCCGCTGGCCGGGCTGACCCACAAGCGCCGGCTCTCGGCGCTCGGGCCCGGCGGGCTGTCCCGCGAGCGCGCCGGATTCGAGGTCCGCGACGTCCACCCCTCTCACTACGGGCGAATGTGCCCCATCGAGACGCCGGAGGGTCCGAACATCGGCCTTATCGGGTCGCTTTCGACATACGGGCGCATCAACGAGTTCGGGTTCGTCGAGACCCCGTACCGGAAAGTCGACAAGGGCCGGGTGACCGAGCAGATCGACTACCTGACCGCGGACGAGGAAGACCGCCACGTCATCGCCCAGGCCAACACGCCGGTCGACCCGCGTGGACGATTCACCGAGGACCACGTCCTGGTCCGCCGGAAGGGTGGCGAGGTCGACTACGTCTCCCCGGACGAGGTCGACTACATGGACGTCTCGCCGAAGCAAATTGTTTCGGTGGCCGCGGCGCTGATCCCGTTCCTGGA
The DNA here is from genome assembly GCA_030777105.1 of Actinomycetota bacterium. Taxonomy (GTDB): domain Bacteria; phylum Actinomycetota; class UBA4738; order UBA4738; family UBA4738; genus JALYGK01. The sequence goes on from JALYGK010000125.1 coordinate 2,156, forward strand.
GCATGACGACGCCAACCGCGCCCTCATGGGAGCGAACATGCAGCGCCAGGCGGTTCCGCTGCTTCGGGCCGAGGCTCCGCTGATCGGCACGGGGATCGAGTTCCGCGCCGCGGTCGACGCGGGTGACGTGATCATTTCCGACGTCTCCGGGACGGTGGAGAACGTCTCTGCTGACGACGTCACCATTCGAAGCCGAACGGGTGAGGTCAAGGTCTATAACCTGGCCAAGTTCCGCCGGTCGAACCAGGGCACCTGCATCAACCAAAAGCCCATCGTGGAGGCGGGCGACCATGTCAAGAAGGGCCAGGTGATCGCGGACGGCCCCTCGACCGACCGCGGCGAACTGGCGCTTGGCAAGAACCTCCTCGTGGCGTTCATGCCATGGGAGGGACACAACTACGAGGACGCCATCGTCATCTCCGAGCGTCTGGTCAAGGACGACGAGCTGACCTCGATCCACATCGAGGAGCACGAGGTCGACGCCCGCGACACGAAGCTGGGGCCCGAGGAGATCACCCGTGACATCCCGAACGTCTCGGAGGAGATCCTGAAGGACCTCGACGAGCGCGGGATCGTCCGGATTGGCGCCGAAGTGAACCCGGGCGACTATCTCGTCGGCAAGGTCACGCCGAAGGGTGAGACCGAGCTCACACCTGAGGAGCGCCTGCTGAGGGCCATCTTCGGTGAAAAGGCCCGGGAGGTCCGGGACACCTCGCTCAAGATGCGGCACGGCGAATCCGGAAAGGTCATCGGCGTCCGCGTCTTCTCGCGGGATGCCGGCGACGAGCTGGCTCCGGGGGTCAACGAGCTGGTCCGGGTCTACGTCGCCCAGAAGCGGAAGATCTCCGACGGCGACAAGCTTGCCGGGCGCCACGGCAACAAGGGGGTCATCGCCAAGGTGCTCCCCGAGGAGGACATGCCGTTCCTCCCCGACGGCACACCGGTGGACATCGTCCTGAACCCGCTCGGTGTCCCATCCCGAATGAACCTGGGGCAGGTCCTGGAGGCGCACCTCGGATGGGCCGCCGCCGTCGGGTTCGGAAACGGGCAGGTGCGCGCGGCGCGGAACGGCTCAGGCAACGGATCGGGCCATTTGAAGCCGCTGCTCGCCGCGGTGGACGAGCCGACCTTCGTCGCGTCTCCGGTGTTTGACGGCGCCCGCGAGGGCGAGATCACCGGCGCGCTCGAGGCGGCAAGCTCGGAGATCGACGGAATCGAGCTGGTGAATGAGCTCGGCAAGGCCACGTTGTTCGACGGGCGAATCGGCGAGCCGTACGACGTCCCGGTGACCGTGGGCTACGTCTACATCATGAAGCTCCTTCACCTGGTGGACGACAAGATTCACGCCCGCTCCACCGGCCCCTACTCGATGATCACGCAGCAGCCGCTGGGCGGAAAGGCGCAGTTCGGAGGGCAGCGGTTCGGCGAGATGGAGGTGTGGGCCCTCGAGGCGTACGGCGCCGCCTACGCCCTCCAGGAGCTGCTGACCATCAAGTCCGACGACGTGCTCGGCCGGGTGAAGGTCTACGAGGCCATCGTGAAGGGCGAGAACATTCCCGAGCCGGGGATTCCGGAGTCGTTCAAGGTGCTAATCAAGGAGATGCAGTCGCTGTGCCTGAACGTCGAGGTGCTCTCGGCGGAGGGCAAGGAGATCGAAATGCGCGAGACCGATGAGGACGTCTTCCGAGCCGCCGAAGAGCTCGGGATCGACCTCTCTCGCCGAGAACCGGCAGGAGCGGACTTTGACTAAAGACGAAAGGGGCGAGCGCTTAAGTGCTTGACGTCAACTACTTTGACGAGCTGAGGATCGGCCTCGCCACGGCCGACCAGGTCCGCGCGTGGTCGAACGGCGAGGTCAAGAAGCCCGAAACCATCAACTACCGAACGCTCAAGCCGGAGCGGGACGGCCTCTTCTGCGAGCGCATCTTCGGTCCCACCCGCGACTGGGAGTGCCATTGCGGGAAGTACAAGCGCGTCCGGTTCAAGGGCATCATCTGCGAGCGGTGTGGCGTCGAGGTCACCCGTTCGAAGGTCCGTCGGGAGCGGATGGGCCACATCGAGCTCGCCGCTCCGGTGACCCATATCTGGTACTTCAAGGGCGTTCCGAGCCGCCTCGGGTACCTCCTGGACCTGGCGCCGAAGGACCTCGAGAAGGTCATCTACTTCGCGGCCTACATCATCACCAGGGTCGACACCGAGCGCCGGCACAAGGACCTCCCGGAGATCGACCGCGACGTCGATGCCGAGAAGCGGCAGATCGAGGGCCAGCGGGACCAGGCGATCTCGAAGCGGCTGTCCGAGCTGGAAGACCGGCTCCGGGACCTCGAGGCGGAAGGTGCCAAGGGGGCCCAGCTGTCGGCTGCCCGCCGCGAGGCCCAGCGCGAGGTCGAGCGGATCACCGAGTCGGCCCGGCAGGAGATGCAGCACCTGGACGACGTGCTCTCGTCCTTCAAGAACCTTCAGGTCAAGCAGCTCGTGGCCGACGACGTGGTCTACCGAAGCCTGCGCGAGCGGTTCGGCGACTACTTCGAGGGCGGCATGGGGGCCGAGGCCATCAAGCGTCTCCTCATCGACCTCGAGCTCGAGACGGAGGCCGAGACGCTTCGCGAGCAGATTCGGACGGCGAAGGGAACACGGCGGCAGAAGGCCATCAAGCGGCTGAAGGTCGTGTCGCACTTCATCGGAACGAAGAACTCGCCGCTCGGGATGGTTCTCGACGCCGTTCCGGTCATCCCGCCGGACCTCCGGCCGATGGTCCAGCTGGACGGCGGACGGTTCGCCACCAGCGACCTGAACGACCTTTATCGCCGGGTCATCAACCGGAACAACCGGCTCAAGAGGCTTCTCGACCTTCAGGCTCCCGAGATCATCGTGAACAACGAGAAGCGGATGCTCCAGGAGGCGGTCGACGCCCTGTTCGATAACGGCCGCCGTGGGCGCCCGGTGACCGGGCCGGGGAACCGGCCGCTCAAGTCCCTCTCGGACATGCTCAAGGGGAAGCAGGGACGGTTCCGGCAGAACCTTCTCGGGAAGCGCGTCGACTACTCCGGCCGGTCGGTCATCGTGGTGGGTCCGCAGCTCAAGCTCCATCAGTGCGGGCTGCCGAAGCAGATGGCGCTGGAGCTGTTCAAGCCCTTCGTGATGAAGCGGCTGGTCGACCTCAACCTGGCGCAGAACATCAAGAGCGCCAAGCGGATGGTCGAGCGGGCCAGGCCACAGGTGTGGGACGTTCTGGAGGAGGTCATCAAGGAGCACCCCGTCCTGCTCAACCGGGCTCCTACGCTGCACCGCCTCGGTATCCAGGCGTTCGAGCCGGTGCTGGTTGAAGGGAAGGCCATCCAGATCCACCCGCTGGTCTGCACCGCGTTCAACGCCGACTTCGACGGCGACCAGATGGCCGTTCACCTGCCGCTTTCGGCGGAGGCGCAGGCCGAGGCGCGGATCCTGATGCTGTCGGCGAACAACATCCTTTCGCCGGCGCACGGTCGTCCGATCACCACGCCCACCCAAGACATGGTGCTCGGGGTGTACTAC
>JALYGK010000126.1 GCA_030777105.1 Actinomycetota bacterium
CACGTCGGCCACGATCTGCGCGACGAGCCCCGGTTCCATGGCGACGCGTGTCTTTTCCGCGGGCCCGGAAATGGCCCGTTCCAGCTCCTCAGCGGAAAGGGGTGTGACCGCTTGGGTCCGCGCAGCGACCAGGTCGCCGAACCCCTTGTACAGGAGCGGGCGGTCGTAAAAATCCGCTCTCATAGTGATGACGACTCGGAGGCGGCTCGCCGGTTCGCGGACGGCGCCTTGCAGCATCTCGAGGAATTCGGTTCGTTGTGCCTCCTCTTCCACCAGGGTGAATACCTCTTCGAACTGGTCGATCACCAGCAGCAGCTCGGAACCTGGAGAAACGACATCGTCAACGACCGGGGCAAGCTCTCGGCGACCCTCGGCGAGCTCCTCCAAGGCCGCGGCACGAGATTGGGTTGCGATGCCCTGAAGGGCTCCCACCAACTCCTTCAGCGGTTGCGTGCCAGGCAGCATCACCGCCACCATGTGCTCGACTGCTCCGGATAACGCCCCACGCCGGATCGCGGGGAGCAGACCCGCTCGGACCACGGAAGACTTCCCGCTCCCGCTTGGTCCGACGATCGCCAGAAACCGAGCGGCTTCCACCGATTCGGACAGCCGTGCGAGGAGTCGTTCGATCAGCGCATCGCGCCCAAAGAAATCGGGCGCGTCGGCCTCATCGAACGGGCGGAGCCCTTTATACGGGTTGGCCGTCTCGAGGACGACCTTCATAACGTGAATCGGCTGGGCGAGTCCTTTCAGCTGAAGCGGGGCTTGCTCGAGGAACCGCATGCCTTCGACGCGCCGGGCGAGGTGCACCACCTCATTGCTGGCCAGCACCTCCCCGGGAGCGGCCTGAGCACAGAGCCTCGCCGCCACGTTCAGCGGCGCGCCCCGGAAACCGCCTTCGACGGGGACCGCCTCTCCGGCGTCCAGGCCGATCCCGACACGGAGAGGGAGAGTCGGATCGGCCGAGGTCTCCTCAGAGAATCGGGTCTGGAGCCCAACCGCGGCCCGCAACGCCTGGCGGGGTGACGCGAAAACTGCGAGCGCCTCGTCGCCGCGAAGCTCGATCACCGATCCACCGGAGTCCTCGACGCCTTCGCGCGCTACCGCCGCGAACTTCGCGGCGAGTCGGGCGGCAGCCTCATCTCCGCGCTCCTGCGTGAACCGGGTGTAGCCGCGAACGTCCGCGATCAGAAAGACCTTGATCTCGTCGCCGGCCCCCGTGGGACTTCGGCCCGACTCCTGAATGACGGGTGACTCCCTGGCCACCGGCGCTCCGCCCCCCGATCGCATCTATAGGGTGCTCGAAGTATGGGGGAGATGTGGCCGAAAGGCTAGGTTTCGCCGCGCCCGAAAGTTACGGGCCGCGGGTGACCGGCTTCGTAGGGTCGCGTCCCCACTCCTCCCAGGACGCGTCGTACAGCGCGACGTCTTCGAACCCGGCACGAACCAGGGCGAACAGCACCGCTGATGCTGCAATTCCGGCGCCGCAATAGGTGATGGCCCGGCATCCCGGTTCGACGTCGGCTTGAGAAAAAAGCTCGCGTAGCTCCTCCGGGGTTTTCATCGTGAAGTCATCGTTGTAAATCTGCGCGGCCGGAACGTTCGTTGCCCACGGAACGCGGCCGGCGTGAAAGTCGCCGCGAGGCGTTCGGGCGATACCGTCGGGGTCTGCGCGAACAGCGCCGGTTTCGAACCAGACCGCTTCTCCCAAGAACTGTTCCGGCGGGCGAGCATCCACGACACAAGTCCGAGCTCCACTTGATGCGGCGACCACGTCCTCCGCGGTCGCCATGAGCCGGCCCGAACGAGCACCCGGCGTCCATGTCGTGGGTGGCCGGGATGGCGGTGGATCGCCCGACTTCGCCCGTCCTTCGGCCATCCATTTTTCGAGCCCGCCGTCGAGGACCTTCACCTGATCATGGCCGTAGACGCGGCCCGCCCACCAGAGCCGGTGAGGTCCCGATCCGAACTGGTCGCTGTACGCGACGACCGTCGAGTCGTCGCCGATTCCGCTTCGCTCCATCGCTGCTCGAAACCGTTCTGGTGAGGCCAGCATGAACGCGAGGTCGTGATCGGGATCGACGATGTCCGTGGTCCAGTCGAGGAACACCGCCCCGGGGATGTGTCCTTCGTTGTACAGCGCCGGGGCGGAGCCGTCCTCTCGCCACCTCACGTCCACGACGACGACGTCCGGGTCGTTCAAATGTGACGAAAGCCATTCCGTGCTGACGAGCACGTCCCGAGCTTATCCCGCCAAAACCGCCGTTTTGTACCCTACGTCCCGCTACTGGCCGGACGAGCTGTCAAGGAGGTTGCAGGTGGCATCAGAAGTCGACCGGGCGTTGTTCGAAAAGACCATCGACCTGACGGCGATGGCGCTGCGGGGATCCATGGGAGGAGACAAGAGCCAGCCGCCATCGTATGCGGCTGAGCTGTTCAAGGAGGTCTGGAACGCCGTCAAGGAGGGCGCTCAGGATCTCCCCGAGCGGTCGCGGCCAGGTTTCTAACCTGACGCCGCCCCGAACGGCGTTCTGCAAGCGCTCGCCGTGCGTGTGATGATTTGGCCCCGCGCCAAGAGAGTGGCGGCGGTCGGAACGGAGGAAGGAGGAGACATGCGAAGAGGAATCTTCGTGAAGACGGCTGTCCTTGCCGCGGTGCTCGCACTCGTGGCGGGGGCATGCACGCGTGACGAGGGAGGACAACAGCGGGGAGGGCAGACTGGAGCGCAGGCCAGGGGATCGATTCTCGACCAGGTCAAGCAACGTGGAACCCTTCGGTGCGGCGTCAACCAGGCGGTCCCCGGCTTCGGGTTCCTCAACCCGGACACGAACGAAATCGAAGGCTTCGACATCGACTTCTGCAGAGCCGTCGCCGCGGCCGTGTTGGGAGACGCGAACCGGGTCGAGCTCGTTCCGGTCACTCCGGAGGAGCGGTTCAATGCTCTCCGCGCCAGGCAGTTCGATGTTTTGGTTCGAAACACCACTCACACCAGCAGCCGTGACGGAGCTGAAGGCGTGGCATTCGCCCACGTCAACTTCTACGACGGGCAGGGCATGATGGTTCGTGAGGGCGAATTCTCCGAGGTCGCCGACATGACCGGGAACCCGACGATTTGCCTGACAGCGGGGACCACCACCGAGCTGAACCTCGCCGACTACTTCCAGGGTCTCAACCTCGAGTTCACGCCGCTCACGTTCGAGGAAAACCCGCAGGTCCAGGAAGCCTTCATCGGCGGTCGGTGTGACGGCTGGACCTCCGACAAGTCGCAACTCGCCGGGATCAGAAGCGAGTGGCCCGAGGCGGAGGGCGGACCGGAGTCATTGGTGATCCTGGAGGACACCATGTCGAAGGAGCCTCTGGCACCGGCCGTGCTCGATGGGGACTCCAAGTGGTACGACGCGGTCAACTGGACGGTGCACGGTCTCATTCTCGCCGAGGAGCTCGGTGTGACCAGTGAGAACGTCGACCAACAGGCTCAGGACCCTGACTCAGCTCCGGTCGCAGCCCTGCTCGGAGTGGCGTTTGGGCCCGCGGGCGAGGAGGGCGAACCCATCGACTCTGGCCTGGGCCTGGATATCGACTTCATGCAGCGCGTCCTCGGAGCGGTGGGCAACTACGGGGAGATCTACGACCGGCACGTCGGTCCCGACACCCCCTTGGCGCTGCCTCGCGGAATCAACGCCCTGTGGACGGACGGAGGGATCATGTACGCCCCGCCGTTCCGGTAGGTCGAGCCGAGCCAGGCGAGCAGTAGAGAGGAGACTCCGCGGCCGGACCCGAGTCGGTGCTGACGTGGCCGAGGTAGCGCTCCCGCGAGGCGCGAGGCCTCCGCTGTGGAGAAACGTGCGCGTCCTGCGAGTGGCAGGGCAGGTCGCGTTCGTGCTGATCCTGGCGGAGATCATCCGCGAGGTGGCGTTGAACCTCACGTTTGGTCTCCGCCAGATCGGCCTCGACTTCTCCTTCGAATTCCTGGACAGCCGGGCGGGCTTCGGGATCAAGGAGGGCATCGACTACAGCCCGAACGAAAGCTTCCTGAAGGCGTATGTGGTCGGTGTGGTCAACACGCTTCGGGTCGCGGGGCTCGGGATCCTGTTGGCGCTGCTCCTCGGGCTGGTCATGGGGGTGGCCCGGCTGTCACCGAACTGGCTGGTTCGGAAGGTCGCCCAGTTCTACGTCGAGGCCATCCGGAACACCCCGGTCCTGATCCAGATCATCTTCCTCTGGCTCGCCGTGATCCTCGCGCTCCCGCTCATCGGCGGCGGTTTCTCTCTGTGGAACGTGGCGTTCCTGTCCAACCGTGGGGCGGCCGTGCCGTGGATCCATGCCGGGGAAGGCATAGGGGTGTGGTTGATCTCGTTGGCTGTCGCACTTGCGGCAGCAGCCGGGGCGTGGGTATGGCGAACGAGGTACAACGAGCGAACCGGTCAGCCTCATCATCGAGTGCTGTGGTCGACGGCGGTGTTCGCCGCGGTGGCCACCGCAGGCTACGTTGTCGCTGGGGACCCGCTTCGTCTCGACGTCCCTCGGTTCGCCGAGCGAGGATATGAAGGCGGCTTCCAACTTAGCCCGGAATACGCGGCCCTCTTGCTCGCGCTGGTGATCTACACCGGAGCGTTCATCGCCGAGATCGTCCGTGGGAGCATTCTCGCGGTATCCAGAGGGCAGAAGGAGGCTGGGGCTGCTCTCGGCTTTACACCATTCCAGCAGCTCCGGCTGATCGTGCTGCCCCAGGCCATGCGGGTGGCCATACCGCCCCTGAACAGTCAGTTCCTGAACTTGACGAAGAACTCGAGTCTGGCGATCGCCATCGCGTACCCCGACCTCATGTCCGTGTCGCGAACGATCATGAACCAGGCCGGCCGGGCAACGCAGATGCTCGTGATCGTGATGCTCACGTATCTGCTGATGAGCCTGTTCATTTCGCTGGTGATGAACCTTCTGAACCGCGCCGTCACGAAGAAGGAGCTCCGGTGAGGAACCTTCCAGAGGATGTGGATCGGACACCCGTGACCCTTGCGGACGAGCCGGTGGTCGAAGTCGCGCCCGAGGCGCCGCCCGCGACTCCATGGGAGTGGGTTCGCCGAAACCTCTTTTCCAGCTGGTTCAACAGCCTTCTGACGATTGTCATCGGGCCGCTGGTCCTCTACGTCGGCTATCGGCTGATCCGATGGGTGTTCGTCACGGCCGACTGGGGGGTGCTCAAGGCGAACCTCCGTCTCTACACGGTCGGGCGTTTCCCCGAGGAAGCGATCGAATGGGTGTGGGCATCGGGGTTCGTGGTCGTCGCCTTGTCGGGCCTGACGGTGGGCGCGTCGGCCTTGCGTCTTTCATGGACGCGCCGGAAGACGGCTACGAGGGTCGTCCTCGCGGCGCTGTTCATCTTCGCGCTGATCTATCTGGTCGAGAGCCCGACGGTCTGGGCCTTGATGGCCGCCATGACCGTGACGTTCTTCGCCGCGGCGGTGGCGGGCCGTATCGGTGGCCGGCGGTTACGGCTTCCTCTCGCGGTGGGCTGGCTTCTTTCCTTCCCCCTCGTCGTCGTCTTCCTCCGGGTCTTCGGGGGAGTGCCGCCGCAGCTCTGGGGCGGGTTCGTGCTGAACATCCTCCTGGCGGTAGTAGCGATATTTCTGTCGTTCCCCGTGGGAATTCTTCTCGCGCTGGGGCGAAGAAGCAGTTTTCCGGCCATCAGGGTGGTCAGCGTCGGGTTCATCGAGCTCATCCGCGGCGTCCCGCTGGTGACGTTGCTGATCTTCGGTGAGTTCGTACTGCCGCTTCTCCTGCCCGGCGTCGAACTGGCGAGGATCGTCCGCGCCATGGCGATGTTCACCATCTTCAGCTCGGCGTACGTGGCGGAAATCGTTCGAGGAGGCCTGCAGGGGATACCGGCCGGGCAGTACGAGGCGGCGCGAGCGCTCGGGCTCTCGACGGTTCGCATGACCGCCCTGATCGTCTTGCCGCAGGCGCTACGATCGACCATCCCGCCGATGATCAGCCACTTCATCAGCCTGTTCAAAGACACGTCGCTCATCGCCGTACTCGGAATCCTGGACCTTCTTTCCGTAGCACGGCGAGCGCCGAGCAACCTCGAGTTCATTGGAAGACAGAAGGAAGCCCTTCTTTCGGCCGCTCTGCTCTTTTGGGTGTTCGCGTTTTCGATGTCTCGGTGGAGCCAACGCCTGGAGCGCCGACTAGGAGTGGGAGAGCGATGAGCTCAGAGTCGGACGGCATGAACGAGCAGAACCTCGCAGCCACTGACGGCGACACGATGATCGTCGCCGAGGGCGTCAAGAAGTGGTTCGGCAAGTTCCAGGCGCTGAAGGGAATCACGACGACGGTTCGGCGAGGCGAGGTCGTCGTGGTCGTCGGGCCGTCGGGATCGGGGAAGTCCACGTTCATCCGGTGCGTGAACCGCCTCGAGCGCCACGACGCCGGGCGGATCGTGGTGGACGGGATCGAGCTCACCGATGACATCCGAAACATCGAGCGGATCCGAAGCGAGATCGGCATGGTCTTCCAGTCGTTCAACCTATTTCCTCACTTGACCGTCCTCGACAACCTGGCGCTTGCGCCACGGCACGTCAGGAAATGGCCGAAGGACAAAGCTGAATCAACCGGTATGGAGCTTCTGGAGCGGGTCGGCATCCCGGAACAGGCGAACAAGCACCCGTCGCAGCTCTCGGGCGGTCAGCAGCAACGAGTGGCCATCGCTCGAGCGCTGGCCATGCAGCCGAAGATCATGCTGTTCGACGAGCCGACCTCCGCGCTGGACCCCGAGATGATCAAGGAAGTGCTCGACGTCATGAGGGAGCTTGCGGGAACCGGGATCACCATGGTCGTGATCACTCATGAGATCGGGTTTGCCAAGGAGGTCGGCGACCGCGTCCTGTTCTTCGACGAAGGCCAGCTCATCGAGGAAGGAACACCGAAAGAGTTCTTCGAGAACCCCCGCGAGGACCGAACGAAGCTCTTCCTGTCGAAGATCCTCTAGCCGCTCAGGAGTCCTTGGAGGCTCGAAGTTGGAGTTAACGACTCCGTCAGAATGTGTCGCCCATTTCTAAGAAAGAGACATTTGAGAAGCGTTCGCCCTCAATGAGGGTTTTGACGGCGTCCGTACAGAAGACCCACCCGGGAAGCTCATGAATACGAAAGATGCCTATCGGACCCCGTCTCCCATGCGGGGATGAGCGGCTGCACGCGGCGTTCATTGGATGCCGTGCACTCAGGGCAGGCTTGGGCTTGGCCTCCCCTCCGGGTGCCACCCAAGTTCCGCGTCTTCGCGCGGCCGCTCAAGAATCGTCATGGGGATCGGAGAATCTCCAAACTTTGATGTTGAGATCTCCCTCACGTTGTGGCCGGGTCGGCAACTATCGCGTTGTATTCCGGCTGGCCCAAAGGGGTCGCGTGGTCTTGGTTGCGCGGGTTGTCGATCGAAAAGAGCTCGAAC
>JALYGK010000127.1 GCA_030777105.1 Actinomycetota bacterium
CGCGTTGTGGACCAAGTTGTCGAAGATCTGGTCGACGTCTTCACGGCGAGTCCCGACCCAACCACCGTCGCCGACGACGGAAATCGAAGCACCCGTGACCCTCGCGCGTTCCTCCCATCGCTCGGCCGCCGCGTGCGCCGCGTCGTCAAGGTTCGAGCTTGGGGCGGTCTCTCCCTTCTCCGCGCGGCGCGCCAGAACCAGCAGCCGATCGACGATCCCGGCCAGTCGATCGGCCTCGCGCTCCGCGGCCTCTAGCGTTGGCGCGACCTCGCTTCCCTCAGCACGCGAGCGTGCGGCCTCCAGCCGAAGCTTCAACCCGGTGAGCGGCGTCCTCAGCTGGTGCGATGCATTGGCGACGAATTCCCGCTGCGCTCGAACGTTCGCCTCGAGGCGGTCGGCCATCGCGTCGAACGTCTCCGCGACCTCACCGATCTCGCCGCCTCCACGGACGTTCGACCGGGCGCTCAGGTCTCCCTCGCCGAAACGGTGAGCCGCGCGGGCCAGCCGTGAAAGCGGTCTGGAGAGGGACCCTGCCATGGCCCACGCGATCACGAGCCCCGCGAAGAGCCCCGCCAGGCCGACCGCGATGAGCCCGATCATCGTCCGCCTCACTTCCGCCCCGACGCTGTCGAGTCCCTGCGTGATCCGAAGCGTTCCAACAACCCGGTCCTGCTGAAGGATCGGAACCGCCGTTGCCAGAATTCGCTGACCAAGCTCGTCGCTGAACCGCACCGTCTGGACAGGGGCTCGGCGCTGGAGAACCTGGTCGATCTCGGGGCGGCTTTCGTACGACTCGCCCAACCGGCCGGTCCCGGCGCTGTCCGCCAAGAGGCGCCCCGTTCCGTCTGTGACGATTACGCGGATCTCGCGGTCCGACGCAAGGTGCGCCACCAGGTTCTGCACGATCCGCTGGATGTCGCGGCGCAACCGTCTCGGGCCGATCGTGCTCTCCAGGCTCTGGCCGACCGCCTGGGCCTGAGCCAGTGCTTGCGCCTGCAATTCCGCGAGCGCGCGCCGGTTCAGGTTGAGAGCCAGCGGCACCTCCAGCGCGACGATGACCGCGAGCAGAATGTAGGCGAACGCGATCAGCAGCCGCGTCCGGACCTTCACCGGTCAGCCCCGCTCGAGCTCTTCTTGTGGCGTGAACCGAAACCCAACGCCCCGGACCGTCGTGATGTATCGCGGAGAGGAAGGATCGTCCTCCAGTTTCTTTCGGAGCCACGACACGTGGACGTCGAGTGTCTTCGTGGACCCAAACCAGTGCGGGTCCCAGACCTCGTCCATGATGTCCTGCCGCTTGACCACCTCGCCGGCATGTCGAATCAAAAGATGGAGCAAGTCGAACTCGCGCGCAGCGAGCTCGAGCTGCCTCCCGGCCTTGGTCGCCACCCGTCGCGCCGGGTCCAGCGAGACGTCCCCCACCTCGATCGGCTCTGTTCGTTCTCGAACAGAACGGCCGCGCCGGAGCACGGCTCGGATTCGGGCGGCAAGCTCCTTCGCCGAGAACGGCTTCACGACGTAGTCGTCCGCTCCCAGCTCGAGCCCCACGATTCGATCCACCTCTTCTCCCCGCGCCGACACGATGATGATCGGGACATCGGACGACGACCTGATGTCGCGGGCCACATCGCGACCGTCGATGTCGGGGAGCATCAAATCGAGGAGGACGACGTCGAACTTTTCACGGCGGTGCGCATCGAGCGCGTCGCCGCCGGTTCCGACCACCGTGGGGAGGAACCCCTCCAGGGTCAGCGCGTCGGAGAGCGGTTCGGCGATTGCGGACTCGTCTTCGACGACAAGGATTCGCCGCCTCGACACGCTCCGATAGTAGCCACGCGCGCTCGCTCTCCTCGGAGGCTTTACCGTCGCTTAACCCGTTCGAGGCGCCCCCTTCGGCTCTGTCCTCCTAGCATCGAGGGGTGCGAAACGTGATGAAAGGGCTGGCGTGGGCCGTCGGCGGCATCGCCCTTGCCATGACGCTCACGTTCAGCGCGTACCTGGTGGCGGGACGGGACCTTTCGACGCCGACCGACCTCGTGCCCGCGGGTGCGCCGCTCGCTCCTCGCGAGGTGACGTCGCCGAGGACCCCAACTGCATCTTCGTCGGCCGACAACACGCCGTCCCCTGGAGCAACCAGCACGCCGTCGGCGGATTCGACGCCGGGATCGACCTCCACGAATTCTGGCTCCGGCTCTTCGAACAGCGGCTCGTCGAATTCGGGGACGGGATCCGACTCATCGAATTCGGGGTCGGGGTCGTCCAACTCCGGCCCAGGGTCTGACTCGTCCGGGTCCGGATCGTCCGGTTCGGACGACGGCTCGAACTCCGGATCAGGCTCGGATTCGTCCGGTTCGGGCTCGTCTGGTTCAGGGTCCTCCGGTTCCGGCTCCGGCGGCGAGGACGACTAGCGCTTCAGACGCTTTTTCGGCGCGCGCCGAACGCGCGCTCCATCTCCCGCCGATGCTCTCGCTCCGCGATGGCCTGGCGCTTCTCGTACTTGCGCTTCCCACGCCCGAGGCCGAGCTCCATCTTCGCCAAGCCCCGCGTGAAGTAGATCTTCAACGGAATGAGGGTCAGCCCCCGCTCAGCCGTCTTGCCGGTGAGCCGGCCGATTTGATCCTTGTGCAGCAACAGCTTGCGCGGGCGCTTTGGATCGTACCGACGGGTGTCGGCCATCTCGTACGGAGGGATGTGCACGTTCTCCGCCCACACCGTGCTTCCATCGACCCGCGCGTATGAATCTTGCAGGCTGGCTCGACCGGCCCTGAGCGATTTCACCTCCGGGCCGGTGAGAACCATGCCGGCCTCAATGGTCTCTTCGATCTGATAGTCGTGGCGGGCTCGCCGGTTGGAAGCGACAGTTCGGTCGGCGTTCACACCTCGAGGAAGCGCCGCATGGCGAGCAGGCTCGCCACGGCCGCCACCAGAACGCCCGCGATCAGCAGCGGCGGCACTGTGGCCAGGACGTCCTGGGTTCCCAGCCACGGCAGGAACTGAACCTTCTCGCGGATGTCGTCGAAGAACCACACCTTCATGATGAACAGCGCCAGCACCGCGGCCGCCGCGCCGAGCAGCCCTTCGATGATGCCCTCGATCAGGAACGGCACGCGGATGTGCCAGTTGGTCGCGCCGACCAACCGCATGATGCCGATCTCCTTCCGCCGGGCGAACACCGCCATCCGAACCGTGTTGCCGATGAGCGCCGCGGCGGACACCAGCATGATCACCGCAACCGCGAACATTCCGACGCGGAACACGGCCGTGACGCTGAACAGGCGGTCGAGGAGCTCGCTGTGGTCGACGATTTGATCGATCCCGGTCTGGCCCTGGAGCCGGGCGTTGACCACCCGGAACTGCTGGGGGTCATCGAGCTTCACCCGGAACGACGCCGGAAACGCGTCGGGTGAAACGTTTCTGATGACCTCCGGTTCGTTCCGGAAGATCACTTCCTGGGCTCGCTTATAGGCTTCGGCCTTCGACTCAAACTCCACGCTCGCCACCTCGGGCATCCGCCGAAGGAGTCCGTCCAGGTGCTGCTGCTGCGTCGGACTGATCTTGTCCTGGAGGAAGATCGACACTTCGACGTCCTGGTACGTGGCGTCGATCAGGAGGTCGACCTCGCGCTGTGCCAGCAGTGCCATTCCAAGGAGGAACAGCGCGATGAATGCCGTGGAGACCGCGGCGAACGCCAGCAGGCCGTTTCGCCTGAGCCCCTGAAACGTCTCCTTGAAGTAGTACTCGATCCTACGCACCGAAGCCGTACACCCCTCGAGCCTGGTCGCGTACCACCTTTCCTCCGTCCAGCTCGACCACGCGGCGGCGCATCGCGTCGACGATGGCGTTGTCGTGGGTCGCCATGATCACGGTCGTCCCAATCCTGTTGATTCGGTCCAGCAACCTCATGATGTCGACCGACGTGGCGGGGTCGAGGTTCCCGGTCGGCTCGTCGGCCAGCAGGATCAGCGGACGGTTCACGAATGCTCTTGCGATCGAGACCCGCTGCTGCTCACCACCCGAGAGCTCGTCCGGGTAGCTGGCGAGTTTTCCGCCAAGACCCACCAGCTCCAGGATCTCCGGGACGCGCTGCTGGATAACGTGCTTCGGCTTTCCGATCACCTCCAGCGCGAAGGCGACGTTGTCGAAGACGGTGCGGTCCGGCAGCAGCTTGAAGTCCTGGAACACCGTGCCGATGTTCCGGCGAAGGTACGGAACCTTCCACGGCGAGAGCTTTCCGATGTTCTTGCCGGCCACGAAGATCTCGCCCTTGCTTGGCTCCTCTTCTTTCAGGAGAAGCCGGATGAGCGTCGACTTCCCCGAACCGGAGGGTCCAACGACAAATACGAATTCGCCCTTGCTGACGTCCACCGAGACGTCGTCCAGGGCTCGTTGCGAATCCTTATAAACCTTTGTGACGTGATTGAGCCGGATCATATGTCGGGCCTGTGATCGAGGGGAGGCTCCGGTGCGAAGCGAGTCGATGCTAGCAAAGAGGTCCTGGTAAGGGAACTCGATTCGCTAGAATCCAGACTTTCGACTGAACTCAACGGTGCCTCAGGAAACCTCATCTCTTCCGGACTTGTCGGTCGTCGTCCCCGTGTGGAACGGCGAGCACAGTCTGGGACGGCTGCTTCCACGACTTCGCTCCGTCCTCGAGTCGATCGGCGGACAGACGGAGATCGTGGTTGTCCTACCACCCGACGAACCCGTGGCTGACCTGGTCGAACGGTCGGGAGCGCGGGTCGAGGAGTTCAAGGGCGGCGGATACGGTCAGGCCCTGAACGCGGGCCTCGCCGCCGCCCGGGGCCGATGGGTCGTGACGATGGACGCCGACTTCTCGCACCACCCGGAGTTCATTCGAACGCTGTGGCTCCGGAGGAGGGAGGCGGACGTGCTTATCGCGTCGCGCTACGTCCCCGGAGCGTACGCGGAGATGCCGGTCTCTCGCCGGGTTGCCAGCCGGACACTCAACAGGGTGTACAGAACGACGCTCGCCCTTCCGTACCAGGACCTGTCGAGTGGATTCCGCATGTACTCGCGCGACGTCGTCGACGACATCGGCCCCGTCAACGCCGACGGACTGGACTCTCTCCAGGAGATTCTGGTTAAGG
Organism: Actinomycetota bacterium; assembly: GCA_030777105.1. Classification (GTDB taxonomy): domain Bacteria; phylum Actinomycetota; class UBA4738; order UBA4738; family UBA4738; genus JALYGK01. The sequence goes on from JALYGK010000127.1 coordinate 5,109, forward strand.
CGTTCAGTCAAGGTTGGAAGACGGTGGAAGTCCCCCTCTTCTACCGGCAGACGCGCGTGTGGACCAGCGGCCGGTTCGCCGAGCTCGGCGCGGGATACGTCAAGACTCTCGGCCGGCTCATGGCGCTTCGGAACTCCGTGAAGGCCGCCGACTACGACCACCGCGCCTTCGATTCGTGGATCCCGCTCCAGCGCTACTGGCAGCGCGAGCGCTTCCGCGTCATCAGGAGCATGGTGGACGGCTCCACGCGGATCCTGGATATCGGATGCGGGTCGAGCCGGATCCTCCAGAGCCTTCCACAGGCAGTGGGGCTCGACATGCAGATCCGAAAGCTGCGGTGGCTTCGTGCGCCCGGACGGCAGCTGGTCCAGGGGTCGCTGTCGCAGCTTCCCTTCGACGATGAGTCGTTCGACGCCGTGATTTGCTCGGAGGTGATCGAGCACATCCCCCGCGAAGAGATCGACCTGACCGACATGGTGAGGGTTCTCGCGCCGGGCGGTGCCCTGGTCCTCGGGACCCCCGACTACGGGACGTGGACGTGGCGAACGCTGGAAGGCATGTACAAGAAGGTCTTTCCGCAGGGATATGCCACCGAGCACATCAACCCGTACACCAGGCAGGACCTCCGCCGCGAGATCGAGCGGCTCGGATTGATTGTGTGGGACGTTCAGTACGTCGCGCGCTCGGAGATGATCTTCAAGGCGTTCAAGCCGAAGTAGCTACGCGGTTCCATCCCCGGTCGCGCGCTGTGTGAGGTAGGCCTGGATGAACCGGTCCAGGTCGCCGTCGAGCACCCCGTCCACGTTTCCCACCTCCAGCCCGGTCCGGTGGTCTTTCACGAGACGGTACGGGTGGAGAACGTACGACCGGATCTGAGAACCGAATTCGATGTCCCTCCGCTCGCCGCGAAGATTCTCGAGCTTCTGCTGGCGCTCGCGCCGGGTCCGCTCGGCGAGCCGCGCTTTCAGGATGCGCATGGCCACTGCGCGGTTTTGGATCTGCGACCGTTCGTTTTGGCACGCGGCGGCGATGCCTGTGGGAAGGTGCGTGATCCGCACGGCCGAGTCGGTCACGTTGACGTGCTGCCCTCCGGCGCTCGATGAGCGGTACGTATCGATCCTGAGGTCCTTCGGGTCGATCTCGATCTCCGCGTCCTCATCGTCGAGCAGGGGGATGACATCCAGGCTGGCGAACGAGGTGTGCCGTCGATGCGCTTGGTCGAACGGCGAGAGGCGGACCAGTCGGTGCACGCCCCGCTCCGCGCTGAGCAGGCCGTACGCGCTCGGCCCGCTGACGGTGAAGGTGGCGCTCTTGATGCCGGCCTCCTCGGCGGGGACCACCTCGTCGAGCTCCGTCTTCAGTCCTTCGCGCTCCGCCCACCGCAGGTACATGCGGAGGAGCATCTCCGCCCAGTCCTGCGAGTCGATACCGCCCGCACCGGCGTGGAGGCTCACCACGGCGTCGTTCTGGTCGTATTCTCCCGACAGCAGGTGCGCCAGCTCGACGCGCTCGAGTTCGGTTTGCAGCGTCTGAAGCTTCGTGGTCAGTTCGTGAGCGAGCTCGGTATCCTGCTCGTTGGCAAGGAGCTCGTCAAGGACCTTGACGTCTTCGAGCTGCGTCAGCAGGCGGGAGAGACGGCTGAGGTTTTCGTTGAGACGGGACAGCTGCGTGGCCAGCCGCTGCCCGTACGACGGATCGTCCCAGACCCCCGGTTCGGAGAGCTTGCGCTCGACCTCCGTTGCCTCGTTGGCCTTGCTCTCGACGTCAAAGGTACTCCTTCGCGCTCGCCACCCTGCGTTCGAGTTCGGAGATGCGCTCGGTGTATTGGCTCATGCCCTAAGCGGTCATTCCGTGGCACTTCTTGTACTTCTTGCCCGAACCGCACGGACACGGGGCGTTGCGAGGAATCTTCTCGTCCACGGTGACGGCCGCGCCCGCTGCGGCCCCGGTCGTGCTCTGGTCCCCGTGGCTCGCCTGCACCCGCTGCGGGCGAGGCCGCGCCGGTTCATCCTGCCGAACTAGCTCGACGCGGTAGACGTACCGAACGAACTCCTCTTTGATCGACCGCTGCATCTCCTCGAACATCGCATAGGCCTCGCGCTGGTACTCCACGAGCGGGTCACGCTGCCCGTAGGCTCGGAGGCCGATTCCCTCCTGGAGGTAGTCCATCTCGTAGAGGTGCTCGCGCCAACGGTTGTCGATCACCGAGAGCAACACCAGCCGCTCGATCGCCCTCAGCTGCTCGGCCCCGAGCTCGGCTTCGCGCTTCTGATAGACGGTGATCCCGTCCTCGAGGAATGCCTGCAGGACCTCCTCGTAGGTGGTCGTGACCGGAT
>JALYGK010000128.1 GCA_030777105.1 Actinomycetota bacterium
GGAGAACGATGAACGACGCGCCGAGCCGCGAGCCGGAGAGCATGGTGAACGTCTGAAGCCGGGAGAGCGCGCCCGCAGAGAACAGCGCCAGGGACACCGCGGCGACGGGTGAGCCGGATAGGACGAAGTACGCTCCGATCCACCCCAGACCGAGCGTGCTGACCGCGTTGTCGAAGGGAAACGTCCCCTCGAGGTACGGGCGAAGCTCGCTGGCGCCCGCCTTCATCAGTTGGATCGCCAAGATGAACAGGAAGATCGCGGGGATGAAATGAAGGAGCTTGGTTCCGAGGACCCGCCACCCCTCGCGGCGCTCAGTCCCCTGCTCTACGGCCGACTCGCGAACCTCCTCAACGACGGCGGCCTCTTGTGCGTCCCCGTCGGAAGGCGGCGTCACGGAAGACGCCTCGGGCACGAGGACTCGAGGCGTATGGGACTGACCCGTTGAGGTTGGGGTTTCGGATGCCATGTCTCGTCAAGACCGACCGAACAGACGCGGTACGATACAAGCTGCCTCGGGGTGTCGCAATCAGGCGATGGACGACCGCCCGGAGGCGAGGTATCCGGATCCGCGACCCGAGTGCTTTCCCCTATGGCCAAGACATTTCCTCCCTATAACCCGAGCGACATCGAACCCAAATGGCAGGCCGCGTGGGAGCGCGAAGGCCTGTTTTGGGCCGTCGAGGAGAACGATGCCCGGCCGCGCTTCTACAAGCTCCACATGTTTCCCTACCCGTCCGGCGACCTGCACATGGGCCACGCCGAGGCCTTCGCCATCAGCGACATCATCGCGAGGTACCGGTGGATGCAGGGCTACAACGTTCTGCACCCCATCGGGTTTGACGCCTTCGGGTTGCCGGCGGAGAACGCCGCCATCAGCCGTGGCCTTCATCCAAAGGAATGGACGTACGGGAACATCGACCAGCAGCGCCGAACGTTCAAGCGGTACGGGATGGCGTTCGACTGGACCCGCCAGCTCAACACGTGCGATCCCGAGTACTACAGGTGGACCCAGTGGCTGTTCCTGGTTCTGTACCGAAGGGCGTTGGCGTATCGAAAGCTCGCCGCGGTGAACTGGTGCCCGAAGGACCAGACCGTCCTCGCCAACGAGCAGGTGGTCCAGGGCCGGTGCGAGCGGTGTGGCACGCCCGTGGTCCGCAAGGACCTGACCCAGTGGTTCTTCAAGATCACCGACTATGCCGACCGGCTCCTGGACGACATGGAGCAGTTGGAGTGGTCCGACCGCGTGCTCACGCAGCAGCGAAACTGGATCGGACGGTCGCACGGCGCGGAAGTCGAGTTCCGCATCGACGAGACCGGAGACCCCATCACGGTCTTCACGACGCGCCCTGACACGCTGTGGGGTGTGACGTTCTTCGTCTTCGCCACCGAGCATCCGTTGGTCCAGAAGCTGGCCGAAAGCGGTGGCACGGAAGCCGAGGTGAAGGAGCTTCAGGACCGGTACCAGCGGATATCGGCGGCGGAGCGCGACGCGGAACTCACCCGAGAAGGCATCGAGCTCGGGGTTCACGCAGTCAACCCGGTGAACGGCGAAAGGGTTCCCTGCTATGTCGCCCCGTACGTCCTGATGGAGTACGGGACCGGCGCGGTGATGGGCGTGCCGGCCCACGACCAGCGCGACTTCGAGTTCGCCCGAGAGCAGGGCCTGGAGATCCGGGTCGTGATCCAGCCCGAGGGCGAGGCTTTGAGCGGCGCCGAAATGTCGGAGGCATGGCCAGGCGAAGGAGTCATGGTTAACTCGGGTCCGTTCGATGGATCAAAAGTGCCCGATTCCATTCCTTCGGTCATCGAGTGGCTGGACCGTGAGGGCAAGGGCCGCGCCGGCACGTCGTACCGGCTTCGCGACTGGCTGATCTCGCGCCAGCGGGCTTGGGGTCCACCGATCCCGATCATTCATTGCCCCTTGTGCGGAGAGGTCGAGGTGCCCGAGGAAGACCTGCCTGTGCTGCTCCCCGACGACGTGGATTTCTCCCCACAGGGTGAGTCGCCGTTGGCCAAGCACGAGGGATTCGTGAACGTTACCTGTCCTTCATGCGGCGGCAAAGCGCGGCGCGAAACCGACACCATGGACACGTTCGTCGACTCGTCGTGGTACTTCCTCCGGTTCGTGTCACCCCATGACGACGAAGAACCGTTCTCGAAGGAGGCCGTTCAGAACTGGCTGCCCGTCGACACGTACAGCGGGGGCATCGAGCACGCCATCCTCCACCTGCTTTACTCCCGGTTCGTCACCAAGGTGCTCTTCGACGAGGGGTTGGTTTCGTTCACCGAACCGTTCACCGAGCTGGTGAATCAGGGGATGGTCCTGCACCACGGCGACGGCATGTCCAAGAGCAAGGGGAACCTCGTGGAGCTTGGGCCGACCATCGAAGAATGGGGCGCGGACGCCGTTCGGCTGGCGATGATGTTCGCCGGACCGATCGAGGACGACATGGAGTATGACACCGTCTCCGTCCCCGCGATGCACCGCTGGCTGGGGAGGGTATGGCGAACCGTTCATGAGGCCGCCGACGTGAATGAAAGGCGTCCTTCCAGAGGCGGCGACGGTGCTGAGGGGCTGCCGAAGGTCGCGCACCGCACGATGAAGGAGGTGACCGGTCACTTCGACCGCTATCACTTCAACCTGGCGATCTCGAAGCTGATGGTGCTCACCACGGAACTGCGGCGAGCGCTCGAAGGTGGAACGCAGGGTCCGACCGTTCGTGAGGCCGCCGAAACGCTGGTTCGCCTTTTGGCTCCAATCGCTCCGCACATCGCGGAGGAGCTCTGGGTCGAGCGGCTCGGAAAGGGGGGAAGCGTCCTGACCGCCGGGTGGCCGCAGTGGGATGAGGACCTCGCCCGGGAGGAGGCGGTGGTTCTGGTGATTCAGGTCGACGGGAAGGTCCGGGACCGCATCACCGTGAGCCCCGAGGCCAGTGAAGAGGAATGCCGTCAGCTCGCCGTGGAGTCCGAGCGCGTGAAGAGCCATCTGAACGGCCGCAGCATCGACCGCGTCGTCGTGAGACCTCCCCGGCTCGTCAACATCGTTACGCGACCCTCCTAGGGTTCGTCGGCCACCCACCTGCGCGGGTGTGACGTAATTCACTGACGGCTGCGTCGCACGGTGATAGCTTCGGATTCACCTTCCGGGCGCCGTCGCGCGCTCCACCCTCCCTCTCGCTCCTTCCCGTGATGTTGCACGGCCCGAATGAGTCGAGGAGGTTAGGCGGTGATCGGCGAGCCAGTGCGGGAACGGCTTCGGTCGCTGGAGCGGAGCGAGCTGATCGGGTTCATCCTCGTCGCGGTTCTCTTGGTTGGCGGGGCGGTGTTCTGGTATCTGCGTTCCCTTCCGTCGACCGTTCGCGTCGAGGCGGCCATTGCCGCCTCGGAGGCCGGTGCCTCGCCGTCGGCAAGCCCATCGGCGTCTCCGGGACCGATCGTCGTCTACGTCTCCGGCTGGGTCGAGAAGCCCGGCGTCTACGAGTTCGAGGAAGGCGACCGCATTGTGGATGCCATCAAGCGCGCTGGAGGGCCAAAGAACGGCGCGGACCTCAACGCCCTCAACCTGGCCGCGTTCCTGACCGACGCGCAGCAGGTCCTGGTGATGAAGAAAGGCCAGGCGCCGCCCGCAGCGGCGGGTTCCGGTTCAGCGAGCGGAACGCCTGCCGGAGCGACGGGCGGACCGATCAACGTGAACACAGCGACGTTGGATCAGCTCGAGACGCTGCCTGGAATCGGTCCGGCCCTGGGCCAACGGATCATCGACCACCGCGAACAGCATGGGCCGTTCCAGAGCGTCGAGGACCTGCTGGACGTGTCCGGGATTGCGGAGAAGCGACTGGCGGACATCCAGGATCAGGTGACGGTGTGATCCGTGGCAGGTCCGCTCCTTGCGGTGTCGGCGGTTGCATTCGGCTCCGGGATCCTTCTTGCCGGACGCCTCGAGCGCTTCGCCGGATGGCTCCCCGTGGCGCTGATCGTGTTGGCCGGCCTGGCCGCTCTTGGCGCCGTGCAATGGGGAAGGCGCCGCCCAACGAACACTCCGGTCCTTGTCGGCGTGACGGCCTGTTTCCTTCTCCTCGGGATCGCGTGGGGAGGCCTCCATGCGCTTCGCGTCACGCGGTCGCCGCTGGCCAGGCTGGTTGGCCGGACCGTTCAAGTCTGGGGATCACTCGAGGCCGAACCTGAGAAGCAGCGGATCGGCTGGACCGGATCGCTTCGGGTTCGGCTTGTCGTCCTCGCTCGCGGAGACGGCCACGGTGTAGCGGTCGGTGATCGGCTGTGGCTGCAAGGCGGCCATGACGTCCCCGACGTGACGCCGGCTCATCACGTTGTCGTCCGGGGAACCCTCGATCCGTTGCCTCCGACGGAGTTCGGAGACTACCTTCGCCGCCGCGCCTACCCGGCGGTCCTCGATGTGCGGAGCGTCGAGGCGATTGGGCCGACGCCCAACTTGCTGATCAGAGCCGCCTGGGGTGTTCGTTCTGCGCTGTCGACGTCCATCCGTCGACTGTTTCCGCCGAGTCAAGCCGGCCTGTTGATGGGCATTTCGCTCGGCGACACGTCGCGGCTCGATCCGTCGATCGACGAAGACATGAGGGCGACGGGGCTTTCGCACCTCACCGCGGTCTCCGGCGGCAACCTGGTGATGTTTCTCGCGCCGTTCCTCGGCGTCGCGGTGCTTCTGCGCGTCGGCCGAATGGCGACCTTCGCGATCGGGGCGGCGGCGACGGGTTTCTTCGTCTTGCTTACGGGCGGTGAGCCGTCCGTCCTTCGAGCGGCGGCGATGGCCTGGATCACGATGACCGGAGTCTTTGTCGGTCGCCCGAGCAGCCCTCCGGCCATCATGGGAGGAGCGGTTCTGGCACTGCTCGCCATCGATCCGACACTGGCTCACGCCATCGGGTTTCAGCTGTCGGTCGCCGCGACCGCGGGCATGGCGCTACTCGCAAGCCCATTGGCGCACCGCCTCCGGGCGCTGCCGCGCTGGGTCGCTCTTCCCGCCGCGACGACGATCTCGGCGCAGGCCGGAGTGACGCCATTGCTCCTCTATCACTTCGGCCTGGTCCCGACCGTCACGGTGGTCGCGAACGTGCTGGCCTTTCCGTCGGTGGCGCCGGCGATGGTCCTCGGTCTCGCCGCGGGCTGCGTGGGGCTGATTTCAACGGCGCTCGGGTCCATTCTCGCCGCCGCGGCCAGGCTGCCGCTTGCCTACCTGGCGGAAGTGGCGCACTGGCTCGCGCGGTTTCCTTTTCCCATCGTGACGTCGCCCGGGGAGCAGGTCGCGGTGCTGGTCGCCGGTATCGCCGCCGTCTTCGCTGCCGCGTGGTGGCTCCGCTCGCGCCCGACGTTCCCGCGTGCCGCCGTTCCGATCGCCGTCGTGGCGGCCGGGCTCTACTTGTGGGTCGGAGCCGTCCGAGCCGGACCCCCGTCGCTCTTCACCGTGACGTTCTTCGATGTGGGTCAAGGGGACGCCGCCCTGGTCCGTTCACCCGGAGGTGCGACGATCCTTATCGACGCCGGGCCGGACGAGCATCACGTCACTCGAGAGCTCGCCGCGCTTGGCGTTCGCCGGCTCGACCTCGTGGTCGCGACGCATCCACACGCCGACCACGTCGCCGGCTTTCCGTCGGTCCTCGCGCGTTTCGCTGTCGCGCTGGTTGTCGACCCCGGTTGCGAGGCGGAGTCGCCGTTTCATGGGGACTTTGTGCGCGCCGTCCGAACCGCCGGCGTCCCGCTCCGCCACCCCCGGTCCGGGACGGTGTTCCTCGTCGGTGACGTCAAAGTCGAAGTCCTCGGACCCGACCGCTGCTTCGTCGGGACCGAGTCGGATGCAAACAACGATTCGCTCGTCGTTCGCGTCTCGTATGGCAGCTCGTCCGTGTTGTTCTCAGGAGACGCCGAGCAGCCCGCCCAGGAAGTCTTGCTGGAGGAGCGGCCCGGGTTGCTCGTGGCCGACGTCCTGAAGGTTCCGCATCACGGTGGAGACACGTCGCTCGAGGAATTCCTTGGGGCGGTCCGAGCCCGCGTGGCCGTGGTGAGCGTCGGGCCGAACCGATACGGACACCCGGTCCCCTCCGTCATGTCCGAGCTCTCCCGTTTGGGGATGAGGGTGTTTCGAACCGACCGGAGCGGCGACGTGACCGTCCGGCTTCGCGGCGATGAGCTCCTCATACAATCCAGCCATGGGTGAGTCGCCCGCCGTGCTCCTGTGGGGAGAGGACGAATTCCTCGTTCGGCAGGGCGCGGCGGAGATCCTGGATGCCAGGGGCGTGAAGGCCCGGGAGCTCGACGCGCGAGCGTGGCAGGCGGGTGACTTCTTCGACCTCGCCACGCCGTCGCTCTGGGGCGAGCGGCGCGCGCTGCTCGTGACGGGATGCCAGTCGCTGCCGGAGGCGGCCGTGCGCGAGCTCAAGCGGTACCTCGAATCGCCATCGCCGGACGCCGTGTGCGTTCTCACCATGACGACATCGAGAAGGACGGCCCCGCCGCTGGCCAAGGTCGTCCAGAACTCGGGCGGCAAGGCAAAGCAGATCGCCCTGCGTCGACAAGACCTGCCCAAGTGGGTACTCGACAGGGCACGCGCGCGCGGCGTCCGCCTGTCCGCTCCGGGCGCCGCCGCCCTGGTGGGCGTCGTCGGAGAGGAGGCCGGTCCTCTCGACCAAGCCGTCGAGCAGCTGGCCGCGGCGTTCCCCGGGCAGGCCGTCGGCTCCGGTGAGGTTCATGCGCAGTTCCAGGGCGTGGCGGAGCAGCAGATCTGGGACCTGTGTGACCGAGCGTTCGCGGGACGACTGTCGGAAGCGATGGCGACGCTTCATGCCCTGCTGGCCGCGCGCGAGGATCCGCTGTTCATCCTCGGCGGAATCGCGTCCCGCGTTCGGGATCTCCTTCGCGTCTCCGCCCTTCCGGACACCATGCCGCCCGGTGAGGCGGCCAAGCAGGCGGGGCTACGGTTCGACTGGCAGCTTCGAAAGTTCCGCGATCAGGCCCGGATCGTCGGGCGCGACGCCTTGCCCACGCTGCATCGGCGAGTCGTCGAAGCCGACCGGGCGCTCAAGGGGGGACTCTCGTCGGACGTGGTTCTCGCTTCGCTCATTGCCGCGATCGCGGGGGATCGCGAGGCGGCGCTCAGCGTGCCGGTGCGAGTGAGTCGTTGACCGCTCGGGCCAGCCGCGACTTCCGTCGCGCGGCAGCTCGCTTGTGAAGGGTGCCGCTCGAAGCGGCCTTGTCGATCTCTCTGATCGCTTCCCGAAGCTGCGTGGTTGCGACATCGGCGTCGCCGCCCACGGCCGCCGTGCGGACCTTCTTCGCTGCCGTCTTCAACGAGGTTCGGACGGCCTTGTTTCGGACGCGCCGTCGTTCATTCTGACGATTGCGTTTGATCTGGGACTTGATGTTCGCCACGGCGGGCGATTGTAACAGTGGCGCGTAGGCTAGCTCCGCGATGGATCAGTCCCTGATTCGCAATTTCTGCATCGTCGCGCACATCGACCATGGGAAGTCCACGCTCGCCGACCGTTTCCTCGAGCTGACCCACGCGGTCACCGAGCGGCAAATGCGCGACCAGTACCTGGACCGCATGGACCTGGAGCGCGAACGAGGAATCACCATCAAGGCCCAGGCGGTCCGGCTCCGGTACACCAAGGATGGGACCGAGTACGAGCTGAACCTGATCGACACGCCGGGTCACGTCGACTTCACCTACGAGGTTTCGCGAAGCCTGGCGGCGTGCGAGGGAGCCATCCTCCTGGTGGACGCGGCGCAGGGCATCGAAGCGCAGACGCTCGCGAACCTGCACCTGGCGACGGAGGCCGGCCTGGTGGTCGTCCCGGCCGTCAACAAGATCGACCTTCCGCAGGCCGATCCGGACGAAGTCGTGCGCGAGCTCGCCGAGCTGACGAGCTGCCGGCCACAGGACGTGCTTCGGGTCTCGGCGAAGACCGGCGAGGGAGTGGCCGACCTCCTGGACGCCGTGGTGGCGAAAGTTCCCGGCCCGACGGGGAACGCCGACCACGCAACGCCGCTCCGCGCCCTGATCTTCGACTCGAGTTACGACCCCTACCGCGGGGTCGCCGCGTACATCCGAATCGTGGATGGAGAGATTCGCCCCCGCGCCCGCATCCTCCTGATGTCGAGCAGGGCTGTGTCCGACGCCGAAGAGGTCGGTGTGTTCGCGCCCGACGCCACGGCCGTCCAGCGACTCGCGGCCGGCGAGGTCGGTTACGTGATCACCGGCATGAAGGAGGTTCGGCAGGCGAAGGTCGGCGACACCGTCACGCAGGACTCGAACCGTGCTCTGGAACCGCTTCCGGGATATCAGGAGCCCAAGCCGATGGTGTGGAGCGGTCTCTATCCCGTCGACGGAGGCGACTACCCGCTGCTTCGGGATGCGCTGGACAAGCTCAAGCTCTCCGACGCGGCGCTCGTGTACGAACCCGAGTCGTCTCGCGCTCTGGGATTTGGGTTTCGGTGCGGGTTCCTCGGCCTGTTGCACATGGACATCGTGAAGGAACGGCTGGAGCGGGAGTTCGACCTGGAGCTCATCGCCACCGCGCCAAACGTCGAGTTCATCGTCCGCCGAGGTGACGAAGGGATGAGCGTGCACAACCCATCGGAAATGCCGCCCCCGGGCACATACGACTGGGTCGAGGAACCGTTCGTGCTGGCGACCATCGTCACGCCGTCGATGTACCTCGGCCCGGTGATGGAGCTCTGCCAGCAGCGGCGCGGCGATCTCCAGAACATGCGGTACCTCTCGCCGGAGCGAGTTGAGGTGCACTACCTGCTCCCGCTGGCCGAGATCATCTTCGACTTCTTCGACCTCCTGAAGTCCCGCACCCGCGGATACGCGTCGCTCGACTACGACCACTGGGGATACGAGAAGACCGAATTGGTACGCGTCGACGTTCTCCTTCAGGGCGAACCGGTCGATGCCTTCTCGGCGGTCGTTCACCGCGAGAAGGCATATCCGTACGGCAAGGCCATCACCGCGCGTCTTCGCGATCTCATCCCCAGGCAGATGTTCGACGTGGCGATCCAGGCAGCCATCGGGAGTCGCATCGTGGCCCGCGAGACGGTTCGCGCCAAGCGCAAGGACGTGCTGGCCAAGTGCTACGGCGGCGACGTGACGCGGAAACGGAAGCTCCTCGAGCGTCAGCGTGAAGGAAAGAAACGGATGCGACGAGTGGGACGCGTGGATGTCCCCCAAGAGGCGTTCATCGCGGCGCTCCGAGTCGACAGAGAACCGGCGGGGAAGCAGGCGTGAACGAGGCCGGGCTTTACGTTCACATTCCCTTCTGCCTCACGCGATGCGGCTACTGCGACTTCAACGCCTACGCCGGCCTGGATCACCTGGCCGGGCGCTACGTCGACGCGCTCGTCGCGGAAGCACGCATGACGAAAGCGGACTGGGCGGGCCATACGTTCACCTCCGTCTTCCTTGGCGGAGGGACGCCGACCACGCTCCCGGCTTCCACGCTCGACCGCCTTCTGACCGAGCTCCGCCGGGCGTTTCGGATCGAGCCAGGCGCCGAAGTCACGTCCGAAGCGAACCCCGACACCGTGGATGAGGCGTACCTCCGGACCCTTCGGGATGCGGGCGTCACGCGCCTGTCCATCGGCGTCCAGTCCTTCGACCCTTCGGTGCTTCGGGCGCTCGAGCGACAGCATCCCGCGGAGGCGGCGAAGGCAGCCTTCCTTGCCGGGAGGCGAGCGGGATTCGACGACATCAACCTGGACCTCATTTATGGAGCCGACGGCGAGTCGCTCGATTCTTGGGAAGCGACGCTCGCCGAAGCGCTCGTCCTCGCTCCGGACCACCTCTCGTGTTACGCCCTCACCGTCGAGCCGTCGACGCCGCTGGGGAGAAAGGTCGCGGCGGGACTGGTTGCTCCGCCGGATCCGGATACCCAATCGCGGATGTACGACGTGGCGTGCCGGAGACTTCGCGAGGCCGGGTACGAGCACTACGAGATCTCGAATTGGGCCCAGCGCGGCCATCGGTCCCGCCACAATCTGGGGTACTGGCATGGACACCCGTATCTCGGGCTGGGAGCGGGCGCCCATTCGCACCGGAGTGCCAGGAGATGGTGGAACGTCCGGCCGCCCGGGCAGTACATCGAGACGGTCCTTTCGGCGACGTCGGCCGTGGGGGGAGAGGAGCGCTTGACCGACGGCGATCGAGCGCTCGAGCGCCTGCTCCTGGGGCTGCGGGTCAGCGAAGGAGTACCGGCAGCATGGGTGGACCTGACGCGCGCGGAGGCTTTCGTGACCGAAGGGCTCGCGCGCCGGGACGGTGCGCGTTTGTCGCTGACCGACCGCGGGATGTTCGTGGCGAACGAAGTCGTTCTGGCCCTCGCCGGTCCGTAGCCCGGGCTCCAAACCGCCAGAGACTAGCAGTCCAGGCCTGAGAGTGCTAAATGTAGTACGTAGCAATGACTACGGGAGAGCTCAGCGCGCGCAAGGGCGCAATCCTTACCGTCCTGGTCGAGCAGTACATTCGATCAGGGGAGCCCGTCGGGAGCGAGGCCGTGGCGGCCGCCTCCGCGCTCGGGGTGAGTTCGGCCACCATCCGCCACGAGCTGGCGGCGCTCGAGGAGATGGGCTACCTCACGCAACCCCACACGTCGGCCGGCCGCGCCCCCACCGACCTCGCCTATCGCTACTACGTCAATCTCCTCCCGCCGACTCCGCGCCTCCGGATCGCCGAGCGGCGGGCCATCGTCCATTTCTTCGATGAGGCCATCTCAAACGTGGACGAAATGCTGCGGGGGACCACCCAACTGCTATCCCGGCTGACCCGGTATGCATCGCTGGCGCTGGCGCCAAGCCCTACCGAGACCAGGATCGTTCGTGCCGAACTCATCGACCTCGGAACGCCGACGCTGCTGCTGGTGGTGTTCGAAACCGGACAGGTGGAAAAGAGGATGCTCGAACTCCCGCACGTTCCGGAGCAAGAAATCGAAGCCGTTTCTGGGGCCGTGATCGAGGGGTTCCGGGGTCAGACGCTCGGCGCGGCTCGTGCCGCAGCGCGCGATCGGTCCCGGACCGCAACCGGAGCGGAACGAACCGTCCTCGAACGAGTGGCCGAGGCGCTCGATTCGATCGGTCAGGCCGGGGAGACGACCCACATCTTCCTGGGAGGCGTGGCGAACATTGCGGCGGAAGAAGCGTTCGAGCGGCGGGAGACGCTCCGTCACATTTACCAGGCCCTGGAGAGAGAATCGGCCATCCTCCGTCTCCTGCGCGAGGCCGCGTTGGCCCCACCGGTCAGCGTGATGATCGGCCACGAAAATCCGTTGCCCGAGATGTGGGAGGCCAGCGTGGTCGCGGCGCCGTTCGTGGCGGGCGGGGGCGCCAGGGGAACGATCGGCGTGGTTGGCCCCACGCGAATGGACTACCTGGCGGCCATATCGGCGGTTCGGGAGGTGGCGAATCGCCTCTCCGCGGCGGGTGACGCCGCCACGCCCTGAGCTGCGTCTTGGCCTTGAGCGGTAGCAGAGGAAGTGGCCGGTACACTCGCTTCGATGGCCAGGGTTCCTGACCTCTACGGCGTCCTGGGCGTTTCCCGAGGCGCAAGCGACGAGGAGATCAAACGCGCCTATCGAAAGCTGGCGCGAGAGCTTCATCCCGACGTCAACAACGATCCCCAGGCAGAGCAGCGGTTCAAGGAGATAACGGCGGCGTACCAGACGCTGTCGGACCCCGGCCGGAGGCGGCAGTACGACATGTTCGGGGCGACCGGAACGGCGGCTCCCGACTTCTTCCCGTTCGGCGACATGGGCGACATCTTCGATGTGTTCTTCGGCGGCGGCTTCGGGAGCCGCCCCCGGACGGCTCGGCGCCGCACGCGAGTTCGTCGCGGCGACGATGTCTTCACCCAGGTCACGCTGTCCTTCGAGGAAGCCGTGTTCGGGACGACCAAAGAGGTCGAAGTCGACAGCCTCGAAGAGTGCCTACGGTGCGGCGGTACCGGGTGCGAACCCGGGACGCACCCCTCTCGGTGCCGAACCTGTGGCGGCGCCGGCGAGGTTCAGGACGTCTCGCGGAGCGTGTTCGGAACCGTCATGACCGCCCGGACGTGCACGGTGTGCGAGGGAACCGGCGAGGAGATCGCCGCGCCCTGCATGGAGTGCGGTGCGGAGGGACGCATCTCGAAACGGCAGACGATCAAGGTGGAGATCCCCGCTGGTGTATCGGACGGAATGGAGCTCCGCGTCACGTCAGCCGGGCAGGAAGGACGCCATGGCGGCGGACCGGGGGACCTCTACGTCTCGCTTCGAGTAACGCCGCATCGAGTGTTCGAGCGGCGCGGAGAGGACCTGGTCTGCGCCTTGCCGGTACCGATGACGCTGGCTGCGCTGGGAACCGACGTCGAAGTGCCGACCCTCGAGGGTTCTGAGCGAATTCGAATCCAACCCGGCACGCAATCCGGCACGGTGGTGCGGCTCCGAGGGAAGGGCATTCCGCAGCTCGGCGGGCGTGGTCGCGGCGACATCTTCGTCAACGTGATCGTCGAGAACCCGGCCCCCAAGACCAAAGAGGAGCGGGCGCTGCTGGAGCGCCTGGCCGAAGTTCGCGGCGAACGACGCGACGGCCACCGCGGCATCCTCGGCACGCTCCGCAAGCTCACGGAGAAGTGAGCCGGCGTTCACCAAGACCAGGGCTCGGTTAGATCTCCGCTCCTCGTTTCTTCGTCGACCACCTTCAGCGGGGGGCTGTCGAGCTCAGCGGAGACGACTCGCGACACGCGCTTCGGTCCCTCCGTCTTCGGACCGGTGACCAGGTCACCCTCGCCGACGGGCGGGGCCTGGTCGGGTACGGCCGACTAAAGGAAGACCCGCACGGCACGGCCGTCATCGACGTGGAGCGGGTCGAGAAGGTGTCGGCGCCGAAGCCCTCTCTGACGGTGGTTCTCGCGCCGCCCAAGGGCGACCGGCTGAAGTGGGCCGTTCAGAAGCTGAGCGAGCTGGGGGTGGATCGAACGGTGCTGGTTCGGACGGAACGCTCGGTCCGGGGCTGGGAGGAGGGGCGAGCCGAACATGCCGTCGCCCGGCTGCGAACGACGGCTCGCGAGGCGGCAATGCAGTCTCGCCAGGCGTTCGTCATGACGGTCGAGGACGGCGGGCAGCTGAAGGAATGGCTCCAGGCGGCGAAGGTCTCGAAGGTCGTTTTATGGGAGGAATCGGAACTCCCACTTCGGATGGGTCTTCCGCCCACGCCACGCGAGGTGGCGCTGCTGATCGGGCCGGAAGGCGGTTTCTCGGATGCCGAAGTGGCCGCCGCACGCAAGGCCGGAGCGGGCGTTGCGTCCCTCGGGCCGAACGTCCTGCGGACCGAAACCGCCGCGGTCGTCGCGGCGTCCCTGGCGTTGGCTCACTACGGACGGCTCGGCTAGATTGCGCCCATGGCTCAGGCGAGCGACTGTCTGTTCTGCAAGATCGTTCGGGAGGAAGTGCAGGCCGACGTGGTCCACTCCTCGGACAACGTCGTGGCGTTTCGAGATATCAACCCGCAGGCGCCCACCCACATCCTGCTCATCCCGAAGGAGCACATCGAATCGGCGACGTCTCTCGATGACCGGCATGGAAAGTTGCTCGCCGAGATCATGCAGACCGCCACCCACCTGGCCGAAGCGGAGGACATCTATCGCTCGGGATGGCGGCTGGTCACAAACGTGGGCGCCGACGCCGGTCAGAGTGTTCTCCACCTGCACTTTCACCTCCTTGGTGGACGTGGCTTCGGCTGGCCGCCGGGCTAACTCCCGTATACTTGGAGGTACAGGTCGCGGCGCACGCGGCCTCTTTTGCAAGAAGCATTGAGGTACGAGACCCCTTTGGCGAAAGCCCTCTCACAAGTCAAGATCCTGGTCCCCGGCAGCCAGCCAATGGTTGCTCTCCTTGGACAACGAGACGAGCTTCTGAAGCTCGTCGAATCGGCGTTCGCCTCGGAGATTCACGTCCGGGGCAACGAGATCACCATCACCGGTGAGGAGCACGACGTCGAGCGCGTCGCCCTTCTGTTCGAAGAGCTTCTCGAGATCCTGAACCAGGGACACGGCCTGACCGCCGAGTCCGTCGGCAAGACCATCGACATGATCAAGGAGGACCAAGCCAGGCCGTCCCAGGTCATGGGCGACGTGATCCTGTCCACGCGCGGACGCGCCATCGCCCCGAAGACGGTCGGGCAGAAACGGTACGTGGACGCCATTAGGACGAACACGGTGACGTTCGCCATCGGGCCCGCGGGGACGGGAAAGACGTACCTTGCCGTGGCGACCGCGGTGAAGGCCCTTCAGGACCGCGACGTTACCCGAATCATTCTCACCCGGCCGGCGGTGGAAGCGGGGGAGCGGCTCGGGTTCCTGCCCGGGACGTTGTACGAAAAGATCGATCCCTACATGAGACCTCTGTACGACGCGCTCTACGACATGATGGACGCGGAGGCGACGCAGCGGCTGGTGGACCGCGCCACGATCGAAGTCGCGCCCCTCGCCTACCTGCGGGGAAGGACCCTGAACAACTCGTTCATCATTCTCGACGAAGCCCAGAACACGACTCCGGAGCAGATGAAGATGTTTCTCACCCGCCTCGGTTTCGGGTCGAAGGTCGTGGTGAACGGCGACGTCACCCAGATCGATCTTCCTTCCGGAGATCGTTCCGGCCTCGTGGTCGTCGAGGAGATCCTCTCGGGAATTGAAGGCATCGAGTTCATTCAGCTCGGGGCTCGAGACGTCGTCCGTCACAGGATCGTCCAGGAGATCGTGGAGGCATACCGAACCCATGGTGAGCGCCGTGCCAAGCGCTGAACCGTTCCCAGGATGAACGAATCGCCCGTACCGAAACGTCCGGCCTCTGAGAGGAGGCCGCGCGTGTTGATCTCCAACCGCCAGGATCTGGACGTCGATGAACCCGCTCTATCGGCGCTCGCCGAGCGAACGCTGCTGGCGGAGGGGAAGGACAGCGGCGAGCTTTCGATCTCGTTCGTCACCCAGGAGGAGATGGCTCAGCTCCACCGGCAATATGCGGGCGAGCCGGGTACCACCGACGTGTTGTCGTTTCCGCTGCACGAGGATGGCCTTTTGGGCGACGTCATCGTGTCTCCGGAAGAAGCGCAACGAAACAATCCGAATGACTCGGTGGGAGAGCTTCGTCTCCTGGTCGTGCACGGGATCCTTCACCTTCTTGGGTATGACCACGAAGAAGAAGAGGACCGTCGCGTGATGTGGGAGAAGCAGGAAACGTATGCAGGAGTGCGTTCCCCATGACGGCGCTGTGGACCGTCGTGGTTGTCTTGGTGATCCTCGGGTCGGTCCTGGCCGTTGCGGAGGCGTCGTTGACCCGGATGAGCAGGGTGCGCGCCATCGCCCTTCGTGAGGAGGGACGGCGCAACGCGCGGATCCTCGAGGAGCTCGAAACCAATCCTCCGCGGTACCTGAACTCCATCTATCTCGCGGTGATGCTGGTCCAGAACGGGTCCGCGATTCTGGTCGCGATCCTGGCGCAGCGAATGTTCGGCAACCTCGGCATCGCCCTCCTCTCGTTTGGGTTCACCGTCGCCTATTTCGTCATCGTGGAAGCGATGTCGAAGACGTTCGGCGTGCTTCACAGCGACCGCGCCGCGTTGGCGCTGGCACCCATCGTTTGGGGCCTGGGACGGATCCTGGCGATTCCGACCCGGGCGCTGATCGGGTTGGCCAACCTTCTTCTCCCCGGGAGGGGGCTGAAGCAAGGTCCATTCGTGTCGGAGGAAGAGATCCGGTCGATGGCCGAGGTCGGACACGAAGAGGGCGTGATCGAAGCGGACGAGAAGGAGCTGATCCATTCGATCTTCGAGTTCGGCGACACGCTCGTTCGCGAGGTCATGGTGCCACGGCCTGACATGGTCACCGCCCCCATGGAATCCGGAATGCCGCAGGTCCTGGACCTCATGCTTCGCCATGGGTACTCCCGAATACCGGTGTACCGGGAGAGCGTCGACGACATCGCCGGCGTCGTCTACGCCAAGGATGTCCTGAGGCACCTCCACGCGGGCAAGGAGAACGTCCGCCTTGAAACGATCATGCGCGAGCCGTACTTCGTTCCGGAAACGAAGAAGGTCGCCGAGCTACTCCGAGAGATGCAGCGGCGCCGCGTCCACATCGCGATCGTGCTGGACGAGTACGGCTCGACGGCCGGGCTCGTGACCATCGAGGACCTTCTGGAGGAGCTGGTTGGGGAAATCGCCGATGAGTACGACCGCGAGGAGCCCGAGATGGAGCGGGTCGATGGCGATTCGTTCCGGGTCAATGGGCGCTTCTCCATCGACGACCTCAACCAACTGCTGGACGTCGAACTCCCTCACGACGAGTGGGACACCGTGGCGGGCTTGATGTACGGCTTACTTGGGGCCGTGCCGACCCAGGGCGAGGAAGTCTCCGTGGACAACCTGACCTTCACGGCAGAGAAAGTGCAGGGGCGGCGGATATCCAAAGTCCTGGTCCAGAAGAAGCAACCTGCCGAGGCCGAGCCCGTGGGTGAATAGTCCGGGCGACCAAGCCTCCTTTCGCTCAGGATTCGTTGCCGTCGTCGGGCGGCCGAACGTCGGGAAATCGAGCCTCATCAACGCGTTGGTCGGGCGCAAGGTCGCCATCGTTTCGGACAAGCCGCAGACCACCAGAGTGCCGGTCCGCGGCGTCCTGAACGGCCCCGGCTATCAGGTGGTGTTCACCGACACGCCGGGTTTTCACAAGCCCAGGACCGTCCTCGGTGAGCGACTGAACTTCGTCGTGGGTGAGACGGTGGGCGACGTCGACGAGGTGTTGCTGGTAGTGGATGGAGCCGCCGGAGTCGGGCGCGGAGACGCGTTCGTCGCTGAGCAGCACGTTGCCCGCCACCGAGGGCCCAAAGTCTGCGCCGTCAACAAGATCGATCTTCTTCGGCATCACGCCGAAGTACCCCAGCTCGCAGCGGCCGCAGAGCTTGCGGCGTTCGACCACATCGTCCCGGTGTCCGCGAAGACGGGACGCGGTGTAACGGAGCTCCGAGAGGCGCTCGTCGAAGGACTGCCGGCGGGAGACCCGCTCTATCCCTCCGACCAGTTCACCGACCAATCGGTGGAAACCCGGATCGCGGAGACGGTCCGCGAGAAAGCGCTGGCCGTGAGTCGCGAAGAGCTTCCCCACTCCATTGCCGTGGTCGTTGAAGAACTCGAACGGGAGGAGAACGGATTGCTTCGCGTCTCATGCCAGGTCTTCGTGGAGCGCGAGTCCCAGAAGGGCATTGTCATCGGCAAGGGTGGGGCGACGCTGAAGGAAATCGGCACGAGAGCGAGGGAAGAGCTCGAGGCGATCCTCGGCACGCGTGTCTACTTGGAGGTGCGGGTGAAGGTGTTGAAGGAATGGCAGCGCGACCCGAAGGCCATGGCGCGCCTCGGCCTGTAGCGACTGTGGAGATTTCGTCGCGCGGCCTCACTCCCTAACCGGTCGGCGATGGCACCGGGGGTACGATTCCTCACACCATGCCGCTCTACAAGGAACAGGGGATCGTCCTTCGCTCAATGAAGCTCGGTGAGGCCGACAAGATCCTCACCATCCTCACGCAGGGGTCGGGTAAGGTGCGCGCGGTGGCGAAGGGAATTCGCCGCACCACCAGCAAGTTCGGGGGCCGTCTCGAGCCTCTGACCCACGTCTCGCTCATGCTCTATCGCGGGCGAAACCTGGACACGGTGACCCAGTGCGAGATCGTTCATCCGTTCAGGACCGTTCGGAGCGACTTCGAACGGATCGCGGCGGGGGAAACCATGGTCGAAGCCGTCGACAAGGTCGCTGAGGAGCACGAACGGAACGTTCGGTTGTTCCTCCTCCTGCTCTCCGGTCTGCGGTCACTTGAGGGAGAGCCGCGCGATCCCGCGGCCGTGGCCGAGAGCTTCTTGTTGAAGCTGCTGTCGCTGTCGGGATTCCACCCGAGCCTCTCCGCCTGCGCGGCCTGCGGCCTGCCCGGCCCGCACGAGTGGTTCGCGGCGTCCCAGGGCGGCGTGGTATGCCGAACCTGCGCCGAGAACGACGCCGCTCGGACGTCGGAGCCGGCGCTTCGGTGGCTCGATACCCTCGCTCGAGCCGACCTCAATGGCGCCGGAGAGGTCATTCCTGAGCCACGGGTCCGGAGGGAGGGACGCGCCATCCTGTACGGCTACGCCGAGTACCACCTGGAGCGGCGGATGCGCAGCTTCGCGCTGTTGGCCCGCCAGGCATGAGTTACCTCTCCGATCTCGACCTTTCCCGTCTTCCCCGGCACGTCGCCATCGTCATGGACGGCAACGGCCGGTGGGCGAAGCAGCGCGGGCTGCCCCGGACGGAAGGTCATAAGGCGGGCGAAGAGGCGCTGTACGACGTGGTGGAGGGGGCGCTCGACGTTGGGCTCGAATGGCTGACGGTGTACGCCTTCTCCACCGAGAACTGGAAGCGCCCGCCATCCGAGGTTCGGTTCCTCCTCCACTTCAACCGGACGTTGCTCAGGAACCGCCGGGACGACCTGAACGGCCGCGGCACGCGGATCCGGTTCCTCGGCCGGCGGGACGACTGGCGAATCCCCAAATCGGTGTTGAAGGACATGGAGGACGCCGAAGCGCTGACGAAGAACAACGGGCGCCTCACCTTCACCATTGCCTTCGACTACGGCGGGCGTACCGAGATCGTCGACGCCGTCAAGAAACTGCTGGACGAGCGTGATCGGGGCAAGCTCCGCGGCGAGCGGCTCACGCCGGATTCGATTTCCCGCCGGCTCTACCGTCCGGACATGCCGGAGCCCGACTTGCTGATCCGAACCGGCGGCGAAATGAGGATCTCGAACTTCCTTCTTTGGCAGGCCGCATATGCGGAGCTGTGGTTTACGCCGATCTACTGGCCGGACTTCAACCGCGAGCACCTGTACGAAGCCATTCGGGACTACCAGAAGCGAGACCGGCGCTTCGGCGCCGTCGACGATCGGTGAGCCGGTATTTCGCGTACGGCGCCAACATGGATCCCCGCCACATGCTGGAACGCGTCCCGGGGGCGTCAGCGGTCGGCCCGGCGCGACTTGATGAGTACCGGCTCGAGTTCAACGTCTATTCCAGCGAATGGGACGGTGGCGCGGCGAACCTGGAGCCGGAGGAAGACGGCCACGTATGGGGAGTGCTCTGGGAGGTGCCCGACGACCAGCTCTCCGGGCTCGACGCCTATGAGGGGCATCCGGTGTTCTTCCGCCGGGAAGAGGTGACCGTGCAGGGCCCCACCGGGCCGGTGTCGGCGTGGACGTTTCGCGTGGCGCATCAGGATCGAAGCTACGTCCGGCCGACCGGCGCGTACGTACAGCTCCTCCAGTCGGCGATCCGGGTCCAGGGACTGCCGCCGGAAGCTCTCGACCTCCTCGACCGGTCGGCCCGGCCGCCGAAACCGACCATTTCCACCTGAAATACGCCGGTATCATCGATTCCACGCCAGCGGCCGGAGCCACCGGCCGGGAGAGGAGCTATTTCGGTGGCTGACCTGATGGACGCCATCACCTCCCTCGCCAAGCGGCGAGGAATCGTCTTTCCGTCCAGCGAGATCTACGGCGGCCTGCGCTCGTTCTGGGACTACGGGCCGCTCGGAGTCGAGCTCAAGAACAACGTGAAGCGGGCGTGGTGGCGCGCCATGGTCCAGCTTCGCGACGACGTCGTCGGACTGGAGTCGTCGATCATCATGTCGCCTCGGGTATGGGAGGCCAGCGGGCACCTCGAGTCGTTCACCGACCCGCTGGTCGAGTGTCTGAACTGCCATCAGCGGTTCCGCGCGGATCACCTCCCGGGGTTTCACGCACCCCAATCCGGTCACGAGGCGGCGGAGACCACGGTGGACATGGCGGAGAAGCCGCAATGCCCGAACTGCGGCAACGATCGCTTCACCGACCCACGCAACTTCAACCTGATGTTCAAGACGTACATGGGCCCGGTCGAAGAGGAGGCCGCCGCGGTCTATCTCCGCCCCGAGACGGCGCAGGGCATGTTCGTCGACTTCGTCACCGTCCAGCAGAGCTCGCGGAAGAAGGTCCCCTTCGGCATCGCGCAGATCGGGAAATCGTTCAGAAACGAGATCACACCGGGGAACTTCATCTACCGGACCAGGGAGTTCGAGCAGATGGAGATGGAGTTCTTCGTCGAGCCGGGTACGGACGAGGAGTGGCACGAATACTGGATCAACGAACGGCTCCAGTGGTATGTCGACCTGGGCGTTCGAAAGGAGAACCTCAGGGTCCGGGAGCACGACCGCGACGAGTTGTCGCACTACTCGAAGCGGACGGTGGATATCGAATACACCTTTCCGTTCACCGACTGGGGCGAGCTTGAGGGGATCGCGAATCGGACCGATTACGACTTGAAAGCGCATCAAGAACGGTCGGGACAGGACCTGACCTACTTCGACCAGGAGAAAGAGGCGAGATACCACCCGTTCGTCATCGAACCCGCGGCCGGTGTCGATCGCGCGGCGCTGGCGTTCCTGATTGATGCCTATCGAGTGTCGGAAGCGCCGACGGCCAAGGGAAGCACTGAACGACGGACGCTGCTCGCGCTGCATCCGCGGCTCGCGCCGATGAAGGCCGCGGTGCTGCCCCTCTCTCGCCACGAGAACCTCGTTCCCGAGGGCCGAGCCGTGTTCGACCTGCTGAAGCCTCATTGGATGTGCGACTACGACGACGCCGGCTCGATCGGACGGCGCTATCGCCGGCAGGACGAGGTCGGAACGCCGTTCTGCGTCACGGTCGACTTCGACACGCTCACCGACCGACAGGTGACCGTTCGGGACAGGGACTCCATGAGCCAGGACCGCCTTCCGATCGAGCGCCTGGTGGAGTATCTGAAAGAGCGCTTGCCGTGAAGGTGCCGCGAGTCCTGAACGTCGAACGCCTCACGCCGATCCGAATGCTGGCGGCGGCTGTGACATCGCTGTTGGTCGCCCTCGGAACCGTCGTCTATGGGCACATCGCGGCGAGCCCCGTCGGTCCGTGGGTTTCAATCGTGTTCTCCGCCGGAGCGGTGGCCTGCACGATCGTCTCGCTCGTGCTCGCCGCGCGACGTTGATGACCGATCGGCGCGTCGCCGGGCTGATCGCGGTGGCGCTGGTCGCCGCGGCGTGTACGGGTGCGCCGAACACGACCGCCACTCGCTCTCCATCACCTTCGCGCTCGCCGACTCCCGAGGCGAGCCCCCGACCGAACCGCGCCGGCGAGCGACCGCCGTGCAGGCGTCCGAAGAACGAGGAAACCAAGCCCAAGCGGGTCAAGAAGGGGCAGCTCCCGCCGGTCCTCGCCGACGTAGCGCAAGAAGTGGAGAACCTCCGAGGGCTCAACTTCGAGCGACCGGTCGCTCCGCGGGCGGTGAGCCGGGAAGAGCTGAACCGGCTCCTCGGAGAGGGGATCGAGGAGGGACTGCCCGAGGGCCGGGCGAAACGCCTCCAGCGAGCGTGGGCCACGATCGGAGCCGTTCCTCCCGGCACGGACCTGCGCGAAGCGTTCAAGGAATTCGGGGCAAGCTCAATCGTCGGTTTCTACGACACGGACGACCAGCGTCTGGTGTACCTGGGGAGTGATTCGCCCTCGCCCCTCCAGCGAATGGTGCTGGCTCACGAGCTCACCCACGCGCTGGACGACCAGCACTTCAACCTGGACCGCCTCGACGACCTCGACGCCAGGTGCCGCGACGAAGCCGGCATGGCCTACCTGTCCTTGGTTGAGGGCAGCGCCGAGGTCATGTCCGGGAAATGGGCCTCCCAGAATCTCACGGTAGGCGAGTTAGCCGACCTCCAGGCCGAGCAGGCGGCTCAGGGTGGCCTCCCCTCGACGGTTCCACCGTTCTTCCTTCAGATGATCATCTTTCCGTACCCGAACGGCACGGCGTTCGTGACCGAAATCATCGAGCGAGGCGGAACGGACGCGCTGAACAGGGCGTTTCGCAATCCGCCCGTCTCCACCGAACAGATCCTCCATCCGGAGAAGTATCCCGACGACCGGCCGAGGGCGGTCAACATTCCGAACGTCGCCCCCGAGCTCGGACGGGGATGGAAGGACCTGGAGTTCGAAGAGGTCGGTGAGGCCTGGCTCCACATTCTTCTGGACCTACGGATCGGTCCGGAAGAGTCAGAGCAGGCCGCGGAGGGGTGGGACGGCGGTCAGTATCGGGCGTGGAGCCGCGGCAAGGACACGGCGATCATCCTCGACACCGTGTGGGACAGCGAGGAGGATGCCGAACAGTTCGCTGAGGCGATGGACGAGTGGCTCGGCCAGCGCGTCGGTGACGTGCAACCGCCGAGGGATACCCGAGTGCGGGTGCTGTTTGCCTCGGACAGGCCCGCCCTGGGGTTGCTCAGGAAGGCCGCGGCTTCCTCGCCGGTAGACTGACCCAAGAACCACCGGCCATCTGGAGGTCGCCACATGTCTTCACGCACAGCCACGAAGTTCGTCTACGACTTCACCGAGGGAAACAGGGACATGAAGGACCTCCTCGGCGGGAAGGGAGCCA
Organism: Actinomycetota bacterium; assembly: GCA_030777105.1. Lineage (GTDB taxonomy): Bacteria > Actinomycetota > UBA4738 > UBA4738 > UBA4738 > JALYGK01. Next base: position 22,510 of record JALYGK010000128.1, read on the forward strand.
ACCTCGCCGAGATGACGAACCTGAGGCTCCCCGTCCCGCCCGGATTCACCATCACCACTCAAGCGTGTCTGTCGTATTTGGCGAACGGGCGGTTCCCCGATGGGCTCATGAACGAGGTGGAACAGCATCTGCAGCAGGTGGAAGGAGCCATGGGGAAGCGGCTCGGCGATCCCGAGAACCCGCTCCTGGTCTCGGTCCGCTCGGGCGCCAAGTTCTCGATGCCAGGCATGATGGACACCGTTCTCAATCTCGGGCTGAACGACACTTCAGTCGAAGGGCTCGCCCACCAGACGTCGAACGACCGATTCGCCTGGGACTCGTACCGGCGCTTCGTCCAGATGTTCGGAAAGATCGTCCTGGACATCGACCCGGATCGATTCGAATCCCTCCTCGATGAGGCGAAGGAACGAAAGGGACCCGACACCAAGGACACGGATCTCAGCGCCGAGGATCTTCGGGAGCTAACGGCTCGGTTCAAGGAGGTCGTGCGCGAGGAAACCGGGGAGGACTTTCCGCAGGAGCCTCGCCTTCAGTTGGAGAAGGCCATTGAAGCCGTTTTTCGGTCGTGGAACACGTCGCGAGCTGTGGCGTATCGGCGCCAGAACAAGATCGCCGACGACCTGGGCACCGCCGTGAACGTCGTGACGATGATCTTCGGGAACATGGGGGAGGACTCCGGCACGGGCGTCGCTTTCACCAGGGATCCATCCACGGGAGAGACGGAGCCCTACGGCGACTACCTGACAAACGCCCAAGGCGAGGATGTCGTGGCGGGGATCCGGAACACGCTCCGTCTTCAGGAGCTGGCCAAGCTCGACCCCCGGTCATATGAGGAGCTCCGGCGCGGGATGGACATCCTGGAGAAGCACTACCGCGATATGTGCGACATCGAATTCACGATCGAGCGCGGGAAGCTGTGGTTCCTCCAGACGCGGATCGGAAAGCGGACCGCGTACGCGGAATGGGTCATGGCCTTCGACATGTGGCAGGAAGGCCTCATCTCTGTCGATGAGGGGCTCCTTCGCCTGGACGCGAATCGCCTGGAACAGCTGTTCAAGCCGGTTGTTCGAGAGACCCAAAAGGGAAGCGAACGGCCGGCCACCCGGGGCCTGAACGCGTCGCCAGGGGCGGCCGTCGGACGAGTCGTCTTTACCGCCGACGCCGCGGAGGAGTGGTCCGAACGGGGCGAAAAGGTGATCCTGGTTCGGCGAGAGACGACCCCGGACGACTACCACGGAATGATCAGGTCGCAGGGAATTCTGACCAGCGCGGGAGGGACCAACTCGCATGCGGCAGTTGTGGCGCGGGGGGAGGGCATTCCCGCGGTGTGTGGCGCCGAACAGATCAGGATCGAGCGCGGCGCCAGAGCGTTCTCCGTGGACGGCAGCCAGATCGGCGAAGGCGACTGGATCACGATCGACGGGACGGACGGCGCCGTGTACCTGAAGCGACTCGACCTCGAGGAACCCGCGCTGATTCGCGCGGTCAAGGGGGACGAGGAGGCGCGCCAGGAGAAGATCTGGAAGGCGTTTCAGGCGTTCATGTCCGGGGCCGACGAGGTCCGCCGACTTCGGGTTCGAGCCAACGCCGACACGCCCGACCAGGCGCGGAACGCCCGAGCTCGCGGCGCCGAAGGGATCGGACTGTGCCGCACCGAGCACATGTTCCTCGGGGAGGAACGCGTCGCCGCGGTCAGGAAGATGATCTTCGCGGACACGCCTGAACAAGAGCAGGAAGCCTACGCCCAGCTCCTTCCGCTGCAGCGCCAGGACTTCGTGGGCATCTTCCAGGCGATGGACGCGCTCCCCGTCACGGTCCGCCTGCTCGACCCTCCGCTTCACGAGTTCCTTCCGAACCACGTCGACCTGGCGGTCGCGGTCGCTGTGGCAGAGGAGCGGGGCGAGTCCGAGGCGGTGATCCGTGACGAGAAGATCGCGGTCGATGAGGCGCGGGATCTGCTGAGGAAGGTGGAAGAGCTCCACGAGGCCAACCCGATGCTGGGGCTTCGGGGAGTTCGGCTCGGGATCGTGAAACCCGGGCTCTACGCCATGCAGGTCAGAGCCATCGTCGAGGCAGCGTGCGATCGCGTGGCGGACGGCGGCAACCCTGTTGTGGAGATCATGATCCCGCTTGTGGCGACCCAGGAAGAGCTTCGGCAGATGCGGGAGGAGCTCGAGCCGGTCGCCGCCGAGGTGCTCACGGAGCGAGGCGTCAACTTGCCAATCTCGTTCGGCACGATGGTGGAGCTGCCCAGAACCGCCGTGGTCGCCGGGGAGATCGCGGAGGTCGCCGACTTCTTCTCGTTCGGGACGAATGACCTGACGCAGACCGCATTCGGCTTCTCGCGAGACGACATCGGGAAGTTCCTCGGTATGTACGAGGAGCGGAAGCTGGTTCCTGCAAATCCGTTCGTGACGATCGACGTTCCCGGAGTTGGACGGCTCATGGAGATGGCCGTCCAGGAAGGACGTGCCGCAAACGACCATTTGCACCTCGGCATTTGCGGTGAGCACGGGGGAGACCCCTCGTCCGTGGTGTTTTGCCACCGGATCGGGCTCGATTACGTTTCGTGCTCGCCGTTCCGTGTGGAAACCGCTCGCTTGGCGGCAGGGCAAGCCGCCGTAGGGGAGTCGCAGCAAGCCAGCCTGTAGCGAGGGCGGAGCTCGCTTCGCCCTCCAACTTCCCCCGGCGCGGCGACTGATTTCCCCCATTCGGGTGATGCGTTCGACCGTTCGGCCTCCGTAACATCGCTTCTGTTCTAGGGCCACCTCCTTTCGGGGCCCGGACCACCTTCCCGCTTACCGACGGTCCCTTCCCAAGGAGGTGCCTCGATTGCGGGTTCGGACACTCGTTCTTGTCGCTGCCGCGGGCCTGGCGTTCGTCGCTGCCATCGCGATGCCCTACGGAGCAGTCGGTCGCGAGGACGCCAGGCGTGCTGCGTCCATCGACCCGCCGGCGACGATTCACCTGTTCTACAGCCCATTGGGACTGGTTCGACCCGGCACCGACGCCGGGATCTCGGTCGATGCGATCTGCACCACGGCCGGAGGCAATCCATGCGCAGCCCATGTGACGCTCGGGACGAAAGTCGGAAGCGAATCTTGGGAGACCATGACTCGGACGGCGAGCACCGGACTTGAGTTCGATGTCACGGAAATCGCGTCTCGAGCCGCACGCTTCGGGTCGGGCGTCGTCCGTTTCTTCCTTCGAGCTCACACCGCCACGGGACTGGCGACTTCAGCCGGCAGCCCGGCGTCTCCCCTCAAGTTCTGGGTTCTCCCGGTGATGCCCGAGGTCCACATGCCTTCGATCCCGTTCGGTCGCGTTCGAAAGCCGGCCACCGTGCTGGTCCTCCCGTGGGGAAGTGGACCGACCAAAGCGGGTCTCGCGCCAGGGAAGGAATCGCTGACCGGAGGGCCGTCGTCGTTTGACGTTGACGAGGAGGGACGAATTCACCTCCTGGATACCGAGCAAGACCGGCTCGCCGTCTTCTCCGAGGGCGAGCTCGTTCGGGAGGTTCCGGTGGAGTTGGATTCGGACGCCGATGTCTCCGTCGCCGCGGATGGGACCGCGTACGTCCTCGATGCAGCCAGCGACGTTGCGACGGTGCGGCCGGTTTCGCCTTTAGGACATCTCAAACCGGCGCAGCCCCTGGGAGCGGCGCTGTCGGCCCACATCCGCACCGTCGGCAATGACGCCTTCGCCAACCTCCTGCCCGCGGATGTGTGGGTACCGGTGCCAGGCGGAAGCGATGCGCTGCCGGCGCTGCCGCACGAACCGTTCGTTGGCGCGCCGATCTCCGAGGATGCGCAGTTGGTTCGGATTGGAACGACCGAAGGCGTCCGCCTGGGTGAGGTTTCCGGTGAAGACGTCGTGCGCGCCGTTGAAATTCGATCGGAGACGCCGTTGGGTGAGGTGGCGTTGGCCGAGCCCGATGGAACCGGAGGGTACTGGTGTGTGGTTCGCGTCTGGCGAGAAGAGCCGTCGCCCGCGGATCAGTACCAAGTTGTCCACATCAGCGGGGAGCGAATTGTTGAGAGCTTCGCAGTGAGCGCCGAGCAGTTCGCGGACACACCGCCGCTCTCCAGGTTCCGCCTTGGCAGCGACGGCGACCTCTATCAGCTGACGACGTCCCCGAGTGGAGTCCGAATTGGCCGTTTCGATCTTGGGGGGGAAGCATGAAGCGCATTGCTGGCAGCGCGGTACTGGCGATAGTTGTCATGGCTCTGGCGACGCCTGCCGAGGCATCCTGGGTGAGCGGGAATTGCTATCGCGACAACCACGCCGACTCGTATTACAAGCGCTCTCAGGCGCGGTCCTACGC